>DATHPH010000026.1:0-2001 GCA_035484095.1 Cytophagaceae bacterium
AAATTAAAATGTTTACTTATCCCGGCTGATTGCCGGGATTTTTTTGGATATTTACAGCATGTGTGGCATAGCTGGTATTATATCATCTGACAAACGACTGCTAAATAAGGAAAACCTGAAAAGAATGACAGATGCAATTGCGCATCGGGGGCCGGAAGGAGAAGGATTCTGGATAAATACAAATAGAACTGTTGGCTTTGGCCATAGAAGACTTGCAATTATCGACCTTAGTAATGCTGCAGCACAACCAATGCATTATTTTGATCGTTACTCAATAGTTTTTAACGGGGAAATATATAATTACATAGAAATAAAAGCAACATTAGAAAAAAAGGGATATTACTTTAAAACAAAATCTGACACAGAAGTTATCTTAGCCGCTTATGACCACTGGAAAGAAGAATGCTTATATGAATTTGATGGAATGTTTTCCTTTGCTATTTATGATAGAAAAGAAGAAATCTTTTTTGCGGCAAGAGATCGTTTTGGCGAAAAGCCTTTTTATTATTATAAGGATGACACCAATCTTTTTTTTGCAAGCGAAATGAAGGCATTATGGGCATTGGGTATTAATAAGAATGTAGACAAAAAAATGCTGCTCAACTATCTTACTATTGGATATGTTCAGAATACAGCAGATAAAAAAGAAACTTTTTTTGAGGACATTTTCTCTCTTCCTCCTTCACATTATTTGCAATTATCTATTATCGATAAACGCTTTGGTGTAAAACCTTACTGGCAGCTGAATAAAGAAGGTCGTATCAAAATTTCAGAGGAGGATGCCATCGAACGGTTTACAGAATTATTTACAACTTCAGTTAAAAGAAGATTACGTAGTGATGTTACTATAGGAACCAGCCTCAGCGGCGGATTAGATAGCTCCTCTATTATTGCAACTACTACTCAGCTTTATCTTTCCGGGCAGGTAGATTATAAACCAGTTAGTTTCTCGGCTATTTTTCCTGGTTTTGAAAAAGATGAATCTTGTTTTATTCAATCAGTGATCAATGAATTCCACGTAAAAAATTTTACTACCTATCCTTCGGCAGATGATCTGGTAAGGAATTTTGAAAAGATTTGTTATTACCAGGAAGAACCATTTAATTCATCCAGTATCTATGCGCAATACAAAGTGTTTGAGTTGGCGGCAACACACAATGTAACAGTATTGCTGGATGGACAGGGTGCCGATGAAACGCTGGCTGGTTATCACAAGTATATTCATTGGTATCTGCAACAATTGATAAGCAAGTCGAGATTTTCTTTTGCAGCTAAAGAAAAAAGATCTTTACAAAATAACAAGATACCATTTGAGTGGAGCATTAAAAATCTTATAGCAACTTATCTTCCCGCACATGTTGCAATATTACTAGAAAAAAAAGCCTATAGAAAAACAGTTAATCATCCTGATCTGGATGAAAACTTCTTGTTTTCTTTAAGAGGAAAAGAATGGGAAGGGATCCACAAACCTATCGTTGCTAAATTGAATGATATTTTGTTTTTCAACACAATGCAATTCGGCTTAGAAGAATTATTGCGTTTTGCCGATAGAAACAGTATGGCATTTGGCCGGGAAGTAAGATTGCCGTTTTTAAGTCATGAGTTGGTTGAATTTATTTTTTCTCTTCCGGCTAATTTTAAAATACATGATGGATGGACGAAATGGATTTTAAGAAAAGCAATGGATAAAAAATTATCAGATGAAATTGTTTGGCGAAAAGATAAAGTAGGTTATGAACCACCACAGCAACAATGGATGACAAATCCGCATTTACAGGATTACATTCAGGAAGCAAAAAGAAAACTGGTTAATAATAAAATTTTAAAACCATCAGTATTAAATAAAAAAATTAATCCTCAACCTGCATATGTAGAGAATAATTATGACTGGCAGTATTTATGTGCGGCACAATTACTAACATAAATTGCTCCGGATTATTTTCCCATCTTTGTAAATTAGTATTTATATAAAACCTATTTTATAATGAAACTTGCAACAAA
>DATHPH010000027.1:0-1925 GCA_035484095.1 Cytophagaceae bacterium
AATGTATATTGTCCTGTTTTTAAATCAGGATTTTTGGACGGCGATGGAAGCAAGTAGAAGATTTGTTATGAAAAACTTTGGTTCTGTTTTAGGGTTTATCTTTGTTTTAGGATTGCTTTGGATTCTGGTTGTAGTATTTACTTGTGGTCTTGGATATTTTGTAATGACTCCTGTTTCTATTGCCTCTGTTTACCTGGCTTTTGAAGATATATACAAACCTGATGCAAATACTTTTGAAACTAAAATAGAATCTTTCGGTTTACAGGAACGAGATATCAATACTGAGGCAGACGAAAAAAGTAATTCATAATATACTTTAGTGAATAGAATTTCTCGTTTTAAGCCTATTTTAAAATCTGTAAAAAAGCTCTACTTTTGCAGGTTGTATTAAGATTTCACGTTTAATTAATTTAGCCTAATGATTGCCTATATAGAAGGGGAAATTACGCACAAGGAACCTACTCATGCTATTTTGGAAACGGCTGGAGTAGGATATTACATTCGAATTTCATTGAACACATTTTCAGCAATTAAAGAAATAAAGGGAAAATGTAAACTTCATACACATCTTCAAATTAAGGAGGATGCACACTCACTTTTTGGTTTTTATGAGCTAACAGAAAAAAAAATTTTTCAGGAATTGATATCTGTTTCAGGGATAGGTCCTGGTACTGCAATGGTTATGCTTTCTTCTATGGATGCAATAGGCGTTCAACAAGCAATCGCTTCTGAAGATGTCAGAACGATTCAAAGCATAAAAGGGATTGGAGCTAAAACAGCCCAGAGAGTTATTTTGGAACTAAAAGATAAAATGAAAAAGGATGTTTTAGTGTCTGATAGTCAACAAAATACATACACACACAATACAAAGCGTAATGAAGCGTTATCAGCATTGATTACACTCGGGCTAGCTAAAAATGTAGCAGAAAAAAACCTAGAGGTAATAGTGAAAAAAGAAGGAGAAAATATAACATTGGAACAACTGATAAAACTTGCATTGAAGATGGCGTGATTTTTTACTGAAATGAATTTAACCATTCAACATCCTAACAGTCAATTACTACAGATTTAAGCTCCCAGGTATTTAATTTAAAGTGCGAAATTTGAAATTAAATATTTTGGCTCTCATCGGAGTCTGTTTATCCTTTTATGGCCTGCTGGCTATAGCGGAACCGAAGGATTATGCCTTTTATTTTGAAGACGATTCTGATCTACCTCAGGATACTATTCCTTCAAAAAGTAAAAAAAGTAGAAAACCAACCTATAAAGACAAAGATAGACGTGGAGATCCATTCTCCAATAAAACCTCCAGCTCACCTCTTTTACTTGCAAAACCTTCCAACGTAAACACTGACGTAACATTAGATTCATCAGGGAGATTTTTTACTATTGAAGAAAAAGTAGGAGAAAATGATTATCGTCCACCCACCATTATGAGTTACGATGATTATATGAAGTATCAACATAAGCAAATGATACGAAATTATTGGCAAAACAAATCGGGAGATTCTTCCGGATTAAGAGCGAGAAAAGACCCTAAGGCTGGTCCTTTGTCGTTAAGGATACCTGTAAAAGGATTGGCCGGACCTTTCGGAAGTGATTTTGTCGATATAAAACCAAATGGACTTGTGACACTGGATTTTGGGTATACCCATCAACATACTTACAACCCCCAGGTTCCAAGGCGCCAACAAAGTCAGGGGAGTTTCAATTTTGATAACCAAATTCAAATGAACATCGTTGGTAAAATCGGAGATAAACTCAAACTTACTGTAAACTGGGATACGAAAGCTACTTTTGAATTTCAAAATAATTTTAAGATTGATTACACAGGACACGAAGAAGATATTTTGCAAAAAATAGAAGTAGGTCAAGTTACTATGCCTATTAATAGTTCTCTTATTCAAGGATCACAAAATCTTTTT
>DATHPH010000028.1:0-6475 GCA_035484095.1 Cytophagaceae bacterium
GGTGGAGTTAATTCGGCACAGTCAAATGTTTCGATAGGTCCTATTGGTGGAATTATAACAGTTAAAGAAACGAATTCATGTGGGTCAGCCTATGATTCCTTAACAATTAGTTTAGCATCTCTTCCTCCAGTGTCTATAAAGATTAATACACCAATAGATACACTTTGTGTAGGTGTTAATAGAACAATAACAGTTGTAACAGACAAACCTGGAAACTATATCTATAATTGGAATAATCTTGAAAATGGATTTTCTGCAACAACATCTGTAGGTTCAATAAATTTAAATCCCAATAACAATATAGATACATACATTGTAAGTGTTTCGACAATGCAATACCCTTCTTGCATTTTGGGTACAGACACTTTCAATGTTTATTCCATGATGCAACAAAATCTCATTATTCCTAATTTAATTACTCCCAATAGCGATGAAAAGAATGATCAATTAATTATAAAGGATATTTCGGGAAATAATCCTCTCTCAGGTACATCCATGGAGCTATATAACAGATGGGGAGGGCTTGTTTATCATACAGATAATTATGATAATTCCTGGGAGGCTAGCAATGTGTCCGACGGTATTTATTATTATCATATAAATTCGTCTTGTGGAAATATTTCATACAAAGGCTGGCTTCAGGTTGTAAAATAGATGTTCAAGGAGTTGTTACTAAGATAAGAAATAAAAAAGGACTGAAAGTTATTTCTAACGATCAGTCCTTTCGTTTTTAAGCTCCCCCTCTTGGGCTCGAACCAAGGACCCCATGATTAACAGTCATGTGCTCTAACCGGCTGAGCTAAGGAGGACTGTCCATAAATTTTGGAGTGCAATATTAGATTAACCTTTTAAATTTTGCAATATTTTCGGTAAAAAAAGCTTAAAAAAGTTAATTTAATGACAATGTGTCTTTAAATAAATGAAAGATTCAATCAAAAAGCGACAATATGTCTTTGTTTGAATGGTAATTCGTAATGGTATAGATTTTTCTAATGTGTTTAATAACAATTTAAACTTTAAACTTTAAAAAAGGAGGATATATGAACACCGTAGTTAAAAGTGTAGTAAACAATGGAAGATTTGTACCAAGAACGTATTCGGATCTTTTAGATGGATTTTTGAAAGATTCTTTTTTGGAAGGCAGGAGCAATAAATTTTTGCCAAGTGCTGACATTGCAGAAGATGAAAAAGGGTATTATCTAAGTCTGGCAATACCTGGAATAAACAAAGAAGAGGTAAGCATTGAACTGAACGAAGGAATACTTTCTATCAGTGGTGAAAAAAAACTTGAGAAAGAGGAAAATGGGAAAAAATACCATACGATTGAATCCTATTACGGAACTTTTAAAAGATCATTTAAATTGCCGGAAAACGTGAAGTCCGATACCATTGAAGCAGAATACAAAGATGGTATGCTCAACGTGACAGTACCGAAAGATGAAAAGAAAGCGTTGAAATCTACCATTCAGATTAAATAAATAAAAAAGAACAGGAAAACTTCCTGTTCTTTTTTATAATTTTATTGAATCAATTCCGTTGTTTTTTTGTCAAAATAGGAAGGTAAAGAAATTTATGAATATGAGAAAAATAGTTTTTATAGCGTTTTTATCCTCAGTAGTAGGAGGCGCATTTGCTTTGGCAGGGTATCAGATTTTCTTTCAGGAAAAAAGATATCAAAGTATCTCCGAAAAGCAGGGAGATTTTAGATTTTCAAACTACACTGCTGCTGTGGAAGATACTTCACAAATAATTGTTCCGGAAGGATTGAATTTTATTTATGCTGCCAATAAAGTAACACCTGCTGTGGTGCATATTAAAACCTTATACGAGGCAACCAGAGGAAGCCAAAATAGTGATATGGATCAGATGTTTCGCGATTTTTTTGGTGAGAATAATCCTCATGGATTTACACCAGGTGGAAAACAAGAAGCATCGGGTTCCGGTGTGATTCTTGCCGAGGATGGTTATATCGTTACGAATAACCATGTAATCGACAAAGCCGATAAAATAGAAGTAGTTTTAAACGATAAAAGAAGTTATACGGCTACTTTAATCGGGAAAGATCCTACAACAGATCTAGCCTTGATAAAAATTGAAGAAAAAGGGTTGCCATTCGTAAAATTTGGTAATTCTGATAACACTAAAATCGGAGAGTGGGTACTTGCGGTGGGAAACCCTTTCAATCTTACTTCTACCGTTACGGCAGGCATTGTAAGTGCTAAAGCAAGAAATATTAATATTCTTCGTGACAAAGATAATTTGGCTATCGAATCGTTTATACAAACAGATGCTGCTGTGAATCCAGGGAATAGTGGCGGAGCACTCGTTGATCTCAGAGGCCATCTTATAGGAATCAATACTGCTATTGCTACTCCGTCAGGTACCTTTGCAGGGTATTCCTTTGCAGTCCCGGTTGCATTGGTGAAAAAAGTAACGGATGATTTATTAAAATATGGGCAGGTACAAAGAGCTTTGTTAGGGGTGCAAATTCAAGATGTAACGGCAGAATTAGCTAAAGAAAAAGGTATTTCGAGTGTATCAGGAGTATATGTAGGAGCTGTCAACCCGGGAAGTGCTGCTGAGGAAGCAGGTATCACAGCTGGGGATGTGATTAAAAAAGTCGATCAGATTGAAGTTAACTCTTCTTCCGAATTGCAGGAGCAAGTAGCACGTTATCGTCCAGGAGACAAAGTGAAAATTACCTTTGAAAGGAAAGGTGATACCAAAGTAACGAGCGTTTTACTTAAAAATAAAATGGGCGATACACAACTCGTAAAATTAGAACCAGGCTCTATTAAAAGTGCCTTGGGGGCTGATCTTGCCATCCCCACCGGAGCGGAACTTAAAAACCTTAAAATTGAAAATGGTGTAAAAGTGGTGAAAGTGAATGATGGTAAATTTAAAGAGGCAGGAGTAAAGGAAGGGTTTATTATTATTTCTGTAGACAAAAAGAAAATATCCACTCCTGAAGAAGTCATTCACATGATTGAGCATACTAAAACAGGAGGTGTTCTTTTAGAAGGGGTATATCCAAATGGAATAAAAAAATATTATGGGTTGGGTTAATTAAATAACAATAATTGGATAGTATTTATAATCCTTTCTGCTTATGGTTAAAGATAAGTAGAAAGGATTTATTTTTGATATAGATGCTAAAAATTGAAACGTAGAATTTGTTTTATATCTGGATGAAGGCTCAGCGCAACAGGACAGTTGCGGGCAGTTTTTTTTAAAAGTTCTTTATGATGATCGGATAATGCTAAGATTTTTTTTTCAGGAAGCGTTACATGAATAATAATTTCTGCAATTCTTCTCGGATTCGAAGTCATGATTTTCGTAATCTCCGTGGACATTCCAACTAAATCGATATTTTCTTTGGCGGCAACGATGCCCATTGTAGTGACCATGCAACTGCTTAATGCGGAACAAACAAGATCGGTTGGAGAATATGCTTCCCCTTTTCCATTATTGTCAAGAGGAGCATCTGTAATAATTTTATTTCCCGATAAAAGGTGAATCCCTTCAGTACGTAATTCCCCGAGGTATAGATTAGTCATTTGACTCATAGATTTTGGTTTTGTATTCCATATAAAAATAACTAATTTTAGAAATATTCATTCACAATATGTACGTTAAATTCCTAACTATTTTAGTTGTTACATTTTTCATAAGTCACCAAATAGCTTTGGCACAGGAAGAGGAGGAAGAAGCGTATGTCAGCGAATCTATCTTTGGAATAAACCTGAATACAAATGGAGGATTAATCGGTGGACTTATGTTCCGTCATTCGAAACAACTAAAGGGAAAACGATATTTGAATCTTGGAGTAGAATGTGTCAATGTAAAACATCCAAACGAGGTTCGTACTTCAGATCCAAATTCCGGAAGTATATATATTCTGGGTAAGAAAAATTATCTGATTGCTTTAAGACCTCAAATAGGGTATGAGTTCAAGCTTTTTTCAAAAAACAAAGAAGATGGTATTCAAATAAATGCGCTTATTAATGGAGGTCCTTCTATTGGATTAGTAAAACCATATTATATTGAATTTAATAACGGAACCAGTGTGCAAGCGGTCCCTTATGATCCGAATCTGTACGATCCTTCTACTATCAATGGTTCAAACGTAGTGGGTGCAGGAAGTTTTTTTGATGGGATTGGTAAAACCAAAATTGTACCGGGCCTGCATGTTAAAGCAGGGTTAAGTTTTGAATTCGGCTCCTATGGAAGTGGAGCTGTGACCGGAATAGAGATGGGTTTTTTGTTGGAAGCCTATGCGCATAAAATAGATATACTTGAAATTTCGTCTACTTATCCGACCTATAACAGAAGTGCTTTTTCTTCGCTGTATGTAAATATTTATTTTGGAGGAAGGCATTGATAATTAGGCAAAACGTTTTTAAATTCCATTTTTTCTATATAACTTTACAAAGTACACCTACTGATTTATTTAGTAATGCGAATAAAGATATTAGTATTGATTATTTCCCTAACAATAAGCAGCATAGGTATATCTTATCCAAATGTGAAAATTAATCTCGCATCGTTGAAGGTAGGAGACAAAGCTCCTGATTTTGCTATTACGGACCCCGAAGGGAAAACCATTAACTTGCATGCTTTAAAAGGGAAAGTAGTTTTATTAGATTTTTGGGCTTCGTGGTGTCAACCTTGCAGGATGGCGAATGTTGATATTGTTCCCTTGTACCATAAATATAATTCGTACGGGTTCGAAATTTTTAGTGTTTCTCTTGATGATAAAAAAGATCACTGGTTGAATGCGATTAAGAATGATAAGCTTAACTGGCCTTATCACGGTAGTGAGTTGAAAGGGTTTGAGCAAAGTAGAGTAGCTGAATTATATGGTGTAGAAGGTCTTCCGGCTACTTTTTTGATTGATGAAAATGGCGTTATCATCGATAAAAATTTCGATGATTATGATTTAGAAGTGAAATTGCATAGCATCTTCTTCGACCAGGTGAATTTTTATCCTCATGAAGCCAATACAAAATTGTATTTTACGAATGATACAAAATATCAGGTAGAAGATATTTCCGGTAAAGTATTGATGAAAGGAAAAGGTGTAGAAGTTGATATTACAGTATTACAAGATGGCGATTATGTTCTTAAGTTTGATAAAAAAACAGCCAAGTTTGTCAAGAAAAAAAATGCTGACGCACCGGCTACATTTTACCCTTTAAGAGCCGAAGATAAGATTACGATTTCACGTAAAGTTGAATACGAAATTTACAGTCAGAGAGGTAAGCTTGAAAAAAAAGGAGACGAATTACAAGTAGACGTGAGTCATCTGAAACCAGGATTATACTATATTAGTCTTGAAGGAAATGTAAGTAGTTTTCATAAAAAATAACTGCTTTCCCATAGTAGAAATTCTTAAGTTAATTTAATTTTTTGTAGTTCTAAAAATAGTTCCTTTGCCTTTATATTAGATCCTTTTATGGTAATAGTAGCTTTTGAATAAAAAGGGATACGTTCTACATATTTTTGTTTTAAGAATAAAAGAATGTCTTCATCCGTCTTTCCTTCCAGTAACGGTCTGTTTTGTGTCCGTTGACCAATCAATCGCTGTTGCAATGTTTCTATAGGGACATCTATAAATAAGGAAACTCCATTTTTGTTTATGTATTCCATATTATTAAAAAAACAAGGTGTACCACCTCCCGTTGAAATGAGTTGACGATCTTTTTGTGAAAGATTCTGTAAAACCTCCTGTTCGCGTTGTCTGAAATAATTTTCACCTGAATCTTTGAAAATAGTTTCAATACTTTTTCCTTCTTTTTGTATGATTTCAGTATCCAAATCTACCAGCGTAAAATGTATAAGTTTGGCCAATTCTCTTCCAAGGGTTGATTTCCCGGATCCTGGAAGCCCTATTAAATATACGTTCATAGATAGCAAATCATTAATACAATTCAAGCTTACGAAAAAATGATCAGAAAAGTAAAACTATTATTTTCCTATAGCAAGAATATTTTACAGAAAAATTCAGGAATTTGGATGGGTATACTAAAGTTCTTTTAGTGAAAAGAAGGAAGATATTTGAATGCAGCCACTATGTATGAAGAACCAATCGACCAAAGTACGGCACTTACAAACATATAGAGAAATATTCGTTGCTTCGATTCTCCAAAACCATTTGCAATCATGGTGCCTCCTATGGGAGTAAAAATAATTGGAGTAAGCAGCGCAACTCCTGCCAATCCATATTTTTTCCAAATGGTAATTTTTCGTCGATTACTTTTGGTAAATAATTTTTGGTTTTTATAAAATGTTTTGAGAACCCATTGATGAAAATATTTTCCGAGAAAAGAAGTAAAAAGTACTACACTTGCCATCATTCCTAAAATTGCCAATCCTGACGTAACAAGAAAAGGCAAGTGGAATCCTGTACCGATTGCCAATCCCAAAAAGAATTTGAACATACTCGAAACAAATACTATAAAATAGATATAAAGAT
>DATHPH010000029.1:0-4829 GCA_035484095.1 Cytophagaceae bacterium
TTGTACAAACCGATCCGGAAAATCTTTTATAAAAGCGTCCATTTTAAGTGAGCCAATAAGATCTGCACAAAGTGCCACTACATTTGGATTTATTTTGCCTAGTTCGTGAAGACCGGCACCAAATCCTGAGCGGGTATCAAAACTTTCTGTGAAAGTATATTTTTTCATTTTGTATATTTTTAAAATTGTGAAATCTTCTTTTGAGTATCGACAAATATTAAGGGATACCCCAAATTAAAGATTATTTATTTTTCTTTGTCTTAGTAATCTCCTAAGGTTTCTTCCAATTGAGCCAAGGCTTTTTGCAACTGTTCGTCATTAGGGGCACTGCCATGCCATTTATGGGTATGCATCATGAAATCTACACCTTGCCCCATCTCCGTTTTCATAATTAGTATTTTAGGAATTCCATTTCCCTTAGAAGCTTTGGCTTTCAAAATTGTGTTTTCAAGATCCTCTAAGTTATTCCCATCACAATGAAAAACTTCCCAACCAAATGCTTCGTATTTTTTTCCAAGATCCAACAAACTCAAAACTTTATCTGTAGGGCCATCAATTTGCATTCCATTATAATCTACAAAAGCGATAAGATTGTCTACTTTGTGAAAGGGAGCAAACATCGCTGCTTCCCATATCTGACCTTCTTCTTGTTCACCGTCACCCATGAGCACGTAAACTGTTCTTTCGTCTTTGTTTAGTTTTTTAGCGAGAGCAGTTCCGATTGCTACAGACAATCCTTGCCCTAAAGAACCTGAAGCCATCCGGATGCCAGGTAAATGCTCGTGAGGTGTTGGGTGTCCTTGTAGACGAGAATTTATTTTGCGGTGCGTAGCAAGTTCTTTTACCGGAAAATAACCGGAATGCGCCAATACAGAATATAAAACGGCCGAGATATGTCCGTTCGACAAGTAAAATATGTCTTCACCTATTCCATCCATCTTGAAATTTTTATCGTGTTTCATGACTTTGAAATAGAGAAGTACCAGTAAATCGGTACATCCTAAAGCTCCACCCGGGTGTCCGCCTTTAGCACCGTGTACCATTCGCACGATATCCCTGCGTACCTGAGATGCAACTCTCTTAAGTTCTGTGTAATCTGCCATTTTTTTCGTTAGTATATAATTAGTTATTTAGTTTTCTTCGCTTTTTTAGCCGCCTTTTTAGCTTTTTTTTCTGCTTTCTTAACCGCCTTTTTTACTTCTTTTTTTGAAACAGGTTTAAGGGTCTTTTTTGCAGTCGGTTTAATTGTTTTTTTTGGAGCTACTTTTTTAACAGCAGATTTTTTTTCTTTTGCCTTTTTAGGAGCTGCTGCCTTTTTAGAAACTGTTTTTACTACTTTCTTTGGAGTTCCTTTTCCAACAACTGATTTCTTAACGGTTGCTTTTGTTGCAACTGCTTTTTTAACAACTGGTTTTTTAGTGGTCGTTTTTTTAGCAGGTTTCTTTGCTTCGACTTTTTTCACAACTGGCTTTGCGCTTGTTTTTTTAGTGGTTTTCTTTGGTTCCACTTTTTTTTGTATCTGCTTCGTAACTTTTTTTACGACCGGTTTTTTCTTTACAACAGGTTTAGGTTTAGAAGCAGCAGGTTTCTCCTTTACAACCGTTTCTTCCATCAAACCTGAATCCATAAGATCATCGTGAGCAGACTCTATATACGATTCCATTTCACTAGAAACTTCAGATTTCAATATTTGGTCTGCATGATTTTCCGTATCTACCTTGTCAATAATTTCTGTAATCAAACCATTTTCGTCAATTATAAAAGTTGTACGCTTGGTACCCATAAAAACATTTCCATACATCTTTTTTTCAACCCATACACCGTACAATTCGTTTATACTTTTGTCTGTATCGGCAATAAGAGAAAACGGCAGATTAAATTTTTCAATAAATTTCAGGTGCGATTCTTCGTCATTGCCACTAACACCTAACACGGTATATCCTTCAGCAAGTAACCTATCGTAATTATCCCTGATATTACATGCCTGTTCTGTGCACCCTTCGGTATTATCATTGGGATAAAAATACAGTACCAATTTTTTCCCGATAAAGTCTGTTAGATTTACTTCGTTTCCGTTTTGATCTTTGCCTTGAAAGATGGGAGCTTTGTCGCCTACATTCAGTTCCATGGTTTTAAAAATTTAATTTAAATTTGAAAGGTTATTTATATTATTGTTTAAAGTAATCGCTCATACGTTTGAATATTTCCGGCTTTGTCTTTTACTTCAAGCACAAATTTTCCCTTTAATGGATAAGATTTAGTAAAACTTTCCGACCAAATGGTTTTATTTTTATGCTCATAATTCATCAACAACCATTTTCCATTTATAGAAGCCTTAAAGCTATCTATTCCTGAACCTGTATCAAATATATTAAATTTTATACTTTTTGCCGTATGTGAAATGTATTTTACGGAAGGTTTTATAGAATCTTTTACAATCAGGAATTTCCCCAAATTTTTAGTTTCAGTCAACAAATTATCCTCTTTTAACACTGTTTTCTCATATTTTCGGCCATTAAGTGCTATATAATTTTGAGGGGTTATACGTTCACTTTTATTTGGAGAATACAAAAGCTCGATTCCCCCAAAAATAGGGAAGGAGGCATCGTGTACTTCCAAAAGAGGTTTTCCTTTCAGATCTCTGCCTGATTTCATCTGAAGGTATAAGGTATCAATAATAGCACTGTCGGAAAATTGAACCAGAAAATTGCCAAATTTTATTTTTGTTTTGGTAAAAGGCAGCACGGTCGAAACAAAATCAAAATCCTCTTTGTAGGTTCCAATCTGAACGGAATCGGGTAATCCATTGCGCAAATCGTATAAATAAACCGGAAAACCATTGACCAGGTAAGCCGAAGAAACATGAATATCATTTCCATTAATATAAAAACTGGCAAGAGTATCCTTTTGATCTTTACCCTTTATTTTTAAAATATTTTCAAAAATTCTGTACCCCCCTTTACTTGTTTCAGTGGAGGTAACCTGGTGGCTACTTTCTTTCCCTTGAATGGTAAACGATAAAGTAGAGTTGTTGCCAAAAGCATCGTAAATGGTAATTTCAATTTTATACGATTTACCTGCTTCTATCATAAGTTTTCCGTTGTGCACCGAATTTTTATAGGAGCGAAGTGTATTGCCATCGGAAACATAACAACGCTGAAAACGTTGATTTTTAGAAACAAGTGTCTGATAATCGAGATGAGCATTTATTTTTTTTCCATCTTCAAACGAGAATGTGGTAATATTATGAAAAAATGTTTCTTTCCCGTTTACTTTTACTTCTATACATGAAACACCGTATTGATTAAACGTTTCGTTCATCCTGTCGTGCGCTTTCAGTTCAATACCAATGTCTCCTATAGCATCAATTGATCTTGAGAGCACATAATTTTTTTCACTAATTTTGATAGGTTGGAAATCTTTCCGACCAAATTCGCTTTCAATTCGGGAGTTTATTCCAAAACTTCGGAGTGCTACAAAATCAAAGATAGGAAGTTCGGTATCTTTTATTTCTTTAAAATCAAATAGGAGAGGGTTCCATACATTTTCTGATTTATCACGAATTTCATAATGAAGATGTGGACCACCAGAGCTTCCTGTATTTCCTGACCTTGCTATGATTTGTCCTTTTTTCACCGGCAATTCATCTTTCCCTAAGAGCACATCAAAATCAAAGGACTCCAGTTCGTATTGTTTCTTTAAAGCCCAAGCCCCAATCGTATCGCTAAATTGGTCAAGATGTGCGTACACGGTGGTAAGTCCATTAGGGTGTGTGATATAAAGGACTTTACCGTATCCAAATGAGGAAATTTTTATTCGGGAAACATAGCCATCTGCGGAACAATAAACCGGAAGGCCAATTTTGAAATCTGTTTTTATATCAATACCCGCGTGAAAATGATTGGAGCGGAGTTCACCCATACTTCCCGTCAAATAATTGCGCTGACCCGGTTTTATAGGAAACAGGAAATACCCTTTTTCAACGACAGATTGTCCTTTTAAAATCTGCAAAAGTCCCAGTATACAATATAAACTAACGACACAATAAATCTTCATCTTTTGCCTACAAAATAGTGAAGCCTAAGATACACGGATTTATGTGGAAATCGAATAAATATACAATAGTGTTGAAAAATTTTTGTTGAGAAATCTTTTTTGCATAACCTGGTTACAATTCTAAAATCCAACTAGATTAAAAATTAAACCCTACATAGAAAAGAACTGTTTTGGAATAGGCAAAACTAAAAGCAGCAGTGCTGGTTTTGGCATTTGTAAATATTAATAGGTCCGTATAGGTTTGTTTGTTTGAGCTCATTTTATAACTGTAGGATCCTAAATTTTCAACGCCTAGAATAAACCTGTTTTTAAACGTAAATTTTACTCCTACCAAAGGATCTAATTCAACCGTATTGGTAGTATTGACAATAGTTTCACTCGTATCCGAAGAAGAACTGTACTTATGTGAATATGCCACATCTGCCCCCCAGTAAAATTGACAGATTTTCGTAATGGCTACATTTTTTTGAAGACCAATGGAACCAGAATAAGAGTAATTTTTATTGGAAACATTGGCACTACTTTGACGTGAATCTCCATACGTTCCATTCAATTTTACCCGTGCTGAAATTTTATTTTTAAAATTTCTCCTATACATAAAACCTGAAGGAGTATTTAGTTTTGTAAGATTTGCAGTGGTTTCAAGTACAAGTTCATTTTTTTTTAGAACTACCAAACCGGAATCTTTGATTGACTTTTGAGCAAAGACATTGGCAGATAAAAAAACTAAAACAATTATAATATTATTTTTATTCATACTTATTAGGTTAGGT
>DATHPH010000030.1:0-10746 GCA_035484095.1 Cytophagaceae bacterium
CCATTTTACCCTGATCGCCAATCTTAACATCAGTAAATTGGCATTGTTTGTATTGGATGATGACTGGAATTGCAAGGTGAACTATGGAACGGTGAAAAACTTTAAAAACCAATCGCTTTCCAGCGAAATTCTAGCCATTCATGCGGTAAGCGATATTAAGGAGAATTTAGGGGAATTTAATGAATTCGATCAGATTATACCGATCTTTCATAAGGCTACTGCGTTGGCTTATGTCTTTATCAGCAGCAATACGGGAAATAGTACCGAAGATGTGAATACTTCGTTTATTCGGACGTTTACCAATATTATTATCGTAGCAATTGAAAATAAAAAATTAGCCAGAAAAGAACTAGCTCAACAGGCATTCCGAAAAGAAATGGAAATCGCCAGAGAAGTTCAGTCTTTTCTTTTTCCAAAAAATCTTCCGGACAATCATCGGGTTTTGATTAAAGCAAGTTATCACCCACACGACAGCATTGGTGGAGACTACTACGATTATATAAAAATATCAGAAGATTCCTTTCTTGTTTGTATAGCAGATGTATCGGGCAAAGGTATTCCTGCAGCTCTGCTCATGTCTAATTTCCAAGCGTCCCTGCGTACGCTTGTGCGCCAAACGAAAGATCTAAAACAAATTATTGCAGAATTAAATTATAATATATTGGACAATGCGAAAGGAGAAAGATTTATTACTTTTTTTATTGCACTGTTTGATTTAACCTTGGATAAAATAAAATACATCAATGCCGGACATAATCCACCGATTCTTATTTCGAATGGAAATGCGCAGTTGTTGGATAAAGGAACTACCATTTTAGGAGTCTTTAATAAGTTACCCTTTGTAAACGAACAAGAAATTGATCTTCCACATGATTCCATATTGTTTGCGTATACCGATGGATTAACTGAAACTGCTACGGAAGAAGGAGAAGAGTATGGTAATGAAAGACTTCAGGAGTATTTGTTAGAACAGAATATGAAAGAAAATGATGAGCTGCATATTAAGCTGTACGAAGAATTGGTGCGTTTTAAAGGGAAGACAAAATTCCCCGACGATATTACCTATTGGTCTTGTTTGATTCGGTAATTTTATAATTCACTTTTAATATTTTTTTGATATTGTTCTATTAAAACCGTTCCGATCACATAAACGAAGAGCGTTCCGAAAACAGTGATTAACACAACCAACCAACGAATCGGCTTTGCTTTTTTGATTATGGGTGCTGCTTTTTCAATAATGTAAAGCGTTTTGAAATCTTGTTCCAAAATAGACAATCTCGTTTCAGCTTCTTTTAAATCGGAATAAGTTCGTATCATTTCTATCGATACCATATCTTTTTCACTGTCGGTGTATTTTTGTTTTTTGGATTCTGAATCTTGAGACAAAGAATCCAGGGTAGCATATTTGTGTTGAAGATCAGACTTGAATTTGTCAAGTTGTTTAATATTGCTTTCGATAAGCGGTTTTCTATTATACGAATCTATTTGTGCTACAATATCGTTTGCAATGATGGCAGCGGTATCAGGATCTTGGTCATAAATGGAAACAGTAATGGCGCTTCGGTCATCTTCGGAAATGCTGTAATTTTTTTTAAATTTTTCTGTAGCCTTTATGTAGAAATATTTATCGTTCCGATCGATGTTGTAACGGTCGATCAGGTTGTATTTTTCTATAATATAATTTGTAATCAAACTTGAATTTCCAATTGTAATAACACGGTCAGCGTCGTCTCCGGTGCCGAATAATTCAATATTCCCAGCTTCTGAAAACATATAACGTGGATCATAAGCCTTAGGACTAAAAGGATAAAAGATGCAGGTTGATTTATAATAAACAGGCAATAAAAAAGCGAGGGCGATTCCTGCAAGTGTGGCGGTAATGGTGATAATGGTAAGTTGTTTTTTCTTTTGTACCATCAATTTAAGTAAGTACAAAAGACCGGAATTTTGTTCCATCTATAAGGTTCGTTTAATAGTATTATATCTACAAAGCTACTAAAAAAGGATGTGAATCTAAATTATTTTTTTAAACGGGTAAGTAATCCGGATTTGGTTATAGAAATGATTTCTTCGTCCATCATTTGTTGTATTATTTTTATGAAATCCTCTTTAGTAGTGATTTTATTTTCTGTTGTCAATACCTCCAATTGATTAATACCTTCTGAAATTTTTGTCAGAACATACATGCGTATATCGTTTGTTTTATCGTGTGATGAATTTTGCTTTTTATTTTTGAGACAAATATCACAAATGCCACATTCTTTTTTGGATTGTTCTCCAAAATATTCCTGAAGTATTAAGCTTCGGCATCTTCTGGTTTGCGAAGCATAATGGGAGAGAAATTTCACTTTTTCGATTTCAATGTCTTTCCGTCGGTTTATTTCTTTCATGTTTAAAGGTAACTTCGTTGCGTCGTACCTTGAAGAAGTGAAAATAAGTTGGGGGGCACTATGCGCAGGCTCATACAAGCATAATTGAAGGCTTTGAAGATATTGAATTTTTTTTCTGACTTCAGCTGTTGTAATTTCCGCTTGCGCCGCTATTTTTTGTTCCGATATCTCCATGAAGATGGTAAAAAGTTCGCCCCCATAACTGCGAAGAATGGCTTTGATAAATCGATCCATTTCAGGATGTGTCAGCTGGTAATCATATAAAGTGGTATGGTCAACGGAAATGAATAATTTGGATGGACTATGATACCCTTCGTTTAATTGAATAAAACCTTCCAATTCGAGTCTCCTGAGCGCAAAAAAAGTTTCTTTTTTAGGAAGTTGGTATGTTTTTGTAAATTCTTCTTCGTTGAAATCATAAGCAGACAACAAATTACTCCCGATGGCAATTTTAAAATAGTTTGCAAGAGACTGATACGTTTTTCTTATTAATTCCGCACTTGGGTATTTTTGATTAATCTTAATGGTGAGTTCTTCCAATTCACGATTTGTGTAAAGCAAAATTGCGTAGGATTTTTTTTCATCTCTTCCTGCTCTTCCTGCTTCCTGATAATAAGCCTCGAGATTTTCCGGAGGTGATAAATGAATTACAGTACGTACATCCGGTTTGTCAATTCCCATTCCAAATGCATTGGTTGCAACCATGACCCTGATTTTATTCTGAATCCAAAGATCTTGAATGTTGTTTCTTTCAGCAGTACTCATGCCGGCATGATAAGCGGAGGCACTTATCTTTTTTTCTTTTAGAAAGTCGGCAATTTCTTTAGTGTTTTTTCTGCTTCTTACATAAACAATGGCAGAGCCGGGTACATTGGTTATAATTTCAAGAAGTTTTTTGATTTTATTTTCATCGTTAAAACAGGAATAGGAAAGATTTGCTCTTGAAAAACTTTTTACAAATACCTTTGTGTTTTTAAATTCTAATTTTTCGAGGAGGTCGGTTTTAACTTCCGGAGTTGCTGTTGCCGTCAGCGCGATAACAGGTACATTGGGGATTAATTTTCTATAATTAATAATTTCGAGATACGAAGGTCGGAAATCATAACCCCATTGTGAAATACAATGTGCTTCGTCAATAGCGAGCAAACTTATTTTTATTTTTTTTGTTCGTTCTAAAAATAAATCAGACTTTAAACGTTCGGGAGATAAGTATAAAAATTTTATAGTTGGATCATGCGCACAATTGTCTAACAAAATATCAATTTCACGGTTGCTCAAGCCGGAATGAATGGCTACTGCTTTTACCCCTCTTTTTTTTAGTTGTTCTACTTGATCACGCATAAGTGCTATCAAGGGAGTAATCACAAGACAAATACCTTCCAAACTCAAAGCAGGTACCTGAAAGCAGATGGATTTACCGCCGCCGGTAGGCATCAATGCCAGCACATCGTGCTTTTCTAACACAGCTTCAATGATTTCCTTTTGTAAAGGTCTGAAATGATCGAAGCCCCAATATTGTTTTAATATATCTTCTATTCTCTTCATTTGTATATATAAAGCGAACGTTTTTTAATTTACTAATTCTAGATGCTTTAAAATGATTTCCCCATCAATTATAAGAGAATATTTAGTTGGATTCTCTTTAAATGAGGTACTTGAAATTTAAGTAGTCCTATAAACGAATGGTTATTGGGTACTTAATTTCTTATCTTATAAAGTACTGTACTTTTTTGAAATAGGAAGATGAAAATGTTTTTTACGCCAGCTTCCCATCCACCATTTCCAATTTCCGATCTGCTTCAGAGGCCAATTTTTCATTATGGGTAACGATGACAAAGGTTTGGTTAAACTCTTTTCGGAGCTGAAAAAATAATTTATGCATTTCTTCCGCGTTATGAGAATCAAGATTGCCGGTTGGTTCATCGGCAAAAATAATCAGAGGATCGTTGACAAGGGCACGGGCAATAGCGGTTCTTTGCTGCTCTCCACCGGACATTTCAGAAGGTTTATGTTTTTCCCGGTGACTAATTCCTAAATAATTCATCAAGTATTTGGCTTTTTTTTCTACTTCCTTGGGATTTCTTTTTCCCAGATACCCGGGAATACATACATTTTCCAACGCTGTAAATTCAGGAAGTAAATTGTGAAACTGGAAAATAAAGCCCAGGTAATTGTTTCTGAATTCGGAAAGCCTTTTGCCATTAACCTTGCTAAGATTTTCGTTGTTGATAAACAAAGATCCACTGTCGGGATTGTCCAAAGTTCCAAGAAGCTGGAGTAGGGTACTTTTCCCTGCACCGGAAGCGCCTACAATGGAAACAATTTCACCTTTGGTTATTTTGAGACTTACTCCTTTTAAAACTTCTACATTGGGGTAAGATTTGTATATGTCTTTAGCTTCCAGCATTCTATTATAGTACTATATTATTTTCAGGAATTACATAATTAGGATAAAATTCGGGTAAAGTCTAATACTCGATATAAATAATCTAATTCAATAGGCATTCATTCTTGTTTTTTTTTCTAAAAAAAACTCTTTTCTTGAAATTACCAACCAAATATTTTACTTTAGAGCACCTAAAATGTATAAAAGATGAATATTCACGAATATCAGGCAAAAGAAATCCTGAAAAAACACGGTGTGAAAATAGGAGAGGGCATTATGGCCGAAACTCCTGAAGCAGCCGCAGAAGCAGCCAAAAAACTAGGAGAAATGACCGGATGTAAAGTTTGGGCAGTGAAAGCTCAGATTCATGCTGGTGGCAGAGGGAAAGGGAAAATTGTAGGTACTGAACACAGAGGTGTAATGATCGCTAAGTCCTTGGATGAAGTGAAATTGAAAGCCTCACAGATTTTGGGTGGTACGTTAGTGACCATTCAGACCGGACCGGAAGGAAAGAAAGTAAATAAAATATATGTAGGAGCAGATGTATATTATCCAGGTGCTTCACAGCCCAAAGAATTATACATGAGTATCCTTTTGGATAGAGCTACCGGAAGAGATGTAATAATAGCATCTACAGAAGGTGGAATGGACATTGAAGAAGTAGCACACAGTACTCCTGATAAAATTTTCAAAGAATGGGTAGACCCAAGAGTTGGGTTGCAAGCTTTTCAGGCCAGGAAAATTGCTTTTAAATTGGGCTTAAGCGGAAATGCGTTTAAAGACATGGTGATTTTTGTTACGAAGTTGTACAAAGCGTATAAAGAATCCGATGCGGCCATGTTTGAAATCAATCCGGTTTTAAAGACTTCAGACGATCAGGTATTGGCGGTGGATGCCAAAGTATCTTTGGACGACAATGCCATGTACCGTCAACCTGAGTTGTATGCCTACAGAGACATTACAGAAGAGGATCCTTTGGAAGTAGAAGCAGGGGAAAGCAATTTAAATTACGTGAAACTGGATGGTAACGTGGGTTGTATGGTAAACGGTGCAGGTTTGGCAATGGCGACCATGGACGTGATTAAAATCTCCGGTGGTGAACCTGCAAACTTTCTTGATGTTGGAGGTGGAGCGAATGCAAAAACAGTGGAAGCAGGGTTTAGAATTATTTTAAAAGATCCAAACGTAAAAGCAATACTCATCAACATCTTTGGTGGAATTGTTCGTTGCGACCGTGTTGCCAACGGAGTGGTGGAAGCCTATAAAGCCATTGGAGATATTAAAGTGCCGATTATTGTTAGATTGCAAGGGACAAATGCAGAAGAAGGGGCCAAAATCATAAACGATTCAGGTCTTAAAGTAAAATCGGCCGTGGTATTGAAAGACGCTGCGAAGCTTGTAAAGGAAGCGATTGAAGGGAAATAGTTTATTTTTATAGAAATTCTAACTGTTGAATGATAGGAGCGTATAAAGACCTTCTATTATTCAACAGTTTTTGTTTTTGTAGTTTAACTAACTTAAAATTCATAATTTTGTTTGTTGGTTTGCTTCTTAAAAGAGAAAAATCTTTTGAAAGTAAATGTAGCACCCGTAGTATAATGGATAGTATTTCAGATTCCGGTTCTGACGGTAGGGGTTCGAATCCCTTCGGGTGCACAATAAATTATTTATATGAATTGTGGTTTTCCATTTTTTAAAATGAAAATCTTGTAATTCTAATTACATTATTTCATATATTCACTAACCTCAACACCATTAATATTATATGGAAAGAAATAGAATATATGAACAAAGGTTTTTATTATTAATATTTTTTACTTTTTTTTTGAGAAACTCATTGAATGCTCAGGAAATTTTCCAATATGAAAACGGGCTTATTTATTCACCTCAAACCATAAAAAGACTTAACCAAATCGCCGATTCTCTTAATGTTCAATATAGGAAATGTGAAATCAGAAAAAGCTGGAAAGCATTTGATCAGACGTATGGGTTTCATTATTATGATAAAGACAGTGTTCGTATGCCTCAACTTTTAAAAGCATTGAAAGACGGTAAAAGTAGAAGTTATTTGGAGGAGTTATTAAAGGTGAATGGTTCAACAGCCGAAACAGATACCTTATTACTCATTCAATATGATGCATATGAGGAGGATTCAAATTGTTATCAAACATATATTGCTCAAATGGGTTATGATTATATTATTGCGGAGGAGCTTAGTTTTCCATTAGGGAAAATTAAGTCGTCAAAAGCTTCTGATGGAGGAATTTGGTATTGGGAAGTTGTAAAATCCAGGTATGAAAAAAAAATTAGCTTAAGTTTTTATTATTGCATAAAGCCCTTTAAACAATCCTTTATTCCACAAACTTATAATGAATGGATAAACTATTCACAATGTATGGTAGATACTACTACAGATGTATATATCAAAGGTGCAAAAGGCATAGGAGGCTTTTATTCAGATGAAGATGATTGCAGTCAGGATAAAAAAACGTATCAGAAAAATTTTGAATTGAAAATAGAAGCTATTTCAGGGAAGTATTTTGAAAAGGAACCAGAAGAACCAGTAATGTATGAGGGAAAAAACAAGGATTCATTAATGCTTTACAAAACGGATTATGATAAATATGAACTTCAATATAATGAATGGGAAAGGAAAAAGCAGATTTATATTAAAACAATTCTCGATAAGGATACTGCGTTTTTCAAACTTGCCAGCAAAGCTTTAAAAGAAGCAAAAGAAAGCAATTGCTTTTCATTTACTTTTGTAAATTATATAGCACTTTATTACAATAAATCTTATGCATTAGATTTAAAAAGGTCTAGGTATAGAATTGGTATTTGTAGCATGGACTCAAGTCCCAGAAGCTATTTGAGTGAAATAGCTTCTTTAAGTGCTGACGCAGGAAGATGGGATGTTTTTTTACGGGCACACTTAAATTTAATTAATGACCGTGTTTATAGAAATTCAGACAATAGTAGCGCAGTGAAATATAGAGGTTTGTATGTAAGAGAATTGGAAGCCCTTCCTATGGACCTTCCTAAATTATTTCCTGGAATGATGTTCCGTATTAATAACGCACCTAAATATCATTATTATAACACCTTAGTGCGTTCAGCAAAAGCAATGTCCATGACTTCAGACTCATTGCTATTTACAAATCAATTGTTGACTATAGCAAAGGATACTTCTCTGGATGTATTCAATCGTGTTATTTTTGCACATGTATATGAAAACCTTCTTTATTATAGAAAACTAGATAAAATTAATTTTAACACTGCGTACGATAAATTGATAATAGGAATACAAGATTTACCATTTTTTATAAGACAACGTTTTATAAAGGAAGAAGAATAGATTTCACTTCTAATTCTACCTAAAAAAATATGGGTTTCTTAATAGATAAATATTCGTATGTGTAATCAAAACGTAAATACTTAACTGCACCCTAAATATGATGGATAGTATTTCAGATTCCGGTTCTGACGGTAGGGGTTCGAATCCTTCGGTTCACAAATCTTGTTTTTTTTAATAATTCGTAATTGTACTTAATCATTTATATTCTTATTTTTTAGTTTGTTATATTATATTACGAATCCTTATGTATGGATAAAAACTAGTATTATAATGACACTTTATTGTATGAGAGTTTTAAAGCTGAAAAAACAAGAACCAATTGCTACTCGAGTATTTGCAAAAGTATTGTGATCGGCATAGAGATGAGCTATAGGTGATACTTTTATTCCTGCATTAAGAAAACGAAATGTAAAATTATTGAATAATTTAAGAATAAATTCTTCTAGTAAAAATGAATTCAAACTATGTATCTTCTTTAGATAAAATAAAACCAGTATTAAACATACTCTTATTCTTTTCCGGTCTGGTAATGATTATTGTATCCATGATTGACAATGGACCTTCTGCCAAAATATTCGTTATAATGGGAGTTTTTATAATGTCATTTTCAATCCAAAATTTATTTACCAATGGCGTTGAATTTGATTTTGAAAAAAGACGATATAGAATATATAAAGATATACTTTCCCTTAAAATTGGCAAATGGTATTCATTATCTGGGTTTGATAGAATTGTATTTCGTGAGTTTTCCTACATAATCAAAAGTTCTAAAGGCATACCGGATAGAAGGAAACAAACTGACTACCAAATTTACCTAACTGGTAAAACAAAAAAGTCTGTGAAATTGTACGTTTATAAGGAAAGGGACGAAGCCTGGAATGCTGCTAACCAGCTAGCAGATAACCTGGGTTATGAATTGAAAGCAGTATACAATTAGATTATTCAAAAGGACAACCATCATTGCATCATCATAGAAATGAAAGCGGTAGCCCATCTAATAATAGATTCAAAAAAATAAGGGATATAATTCAAAAATAATTCTTTTACATTAATCAATCTTTTTACTTTCCATTCAATTCTTCAACGCTACAATTTCAGTGGTCCATATCTATTATAATAGAAAAGCAATACTTTATTTATATTTGTACCCAATCCTAAAATGAATGACAACATGAAATCGACAATTAATAAAGTGCTTTGTATGCTTGTATTTGTTTTGATAGGAGCTTGTAAGAAGAAAGGAACCTTAGATCCTCAATCTGCGTGTAATTATTTTTCAATTGTTTCTGCTTATGTAAGTGGTCCTGTAGCCACGCTTATGGTCCAGGGGGGCACACCTCCGTATTCGTATCAGCTTAATGGAGGAGCCTATACTGCCGTTGCGCATAGTACAGTAGGGATAATAGTGCCAAGTCTTATTTATGGCTCAAATACCATTACGTTAACAGATGCTAGTGGAGGGAAATGTACTTGTTCTGCCAGGGTTTATTCTACTACTATCTACGATTCCCGAGACGGACAATATTATCCAACCGACTCGATATCTCCTTATAGATGGATGACCAAAAATCTTAATTACAATGTTCCGGGAAGTATACCAAGTTTTTCTCCTTCTGACAGTTCTGCTAAATACGGAAGGCTCTATACTTATGCCCAGGCTTTAATTGGTTGTCCTGTCGGATGGGTACTCCCAAGCGATACGGTATGGAAAACATTAGAAGCAAGTTTAAAAATGTCGGATAGTTTGGTGAATCTTTCCAGCATTAATTATAGCTATAGCAATAGGGGTAAAACAGATTCATTGATCATTGGTTATCCTTTTAACGCATTGTTTGCAGGTATGGTAAATGGTGGTACCTTTTATCCCAATTATGCCGTCTTCCGAACTTCTACTTATGGCACCTCTGAATCAAGCGCATGGGTAAGAGGGATTGAAAAGGATAGCCAAAGTCTTGCCAGAATAATTGGCTACGATACGGCCAGTAGTTTTTCTGTAAGGTGTGTAAAAATAAATTAAATACATCGGATGCAACTAAATATTTGATACAACGTTTCTTCCTAAAGATTCTATCCCTTCATAATTATGTATAAAATCAGTGTAATCGCGTTGTGTCTAACGCTCTTTATAGGAAGCTGTAAGAAAAAAACAGACACGGCCACCCCACAGCAAACTTCTGCTCCGGCGATCTATAGTAAAATATACGGAGCCTCAGACATTTACGTGCAGGACAATTTTGTCGTCATTACCTCCAATGGCCTGCCAGATCACAAAAGTCCTTACTACCAGGGTACTCAATGGAGTTCCACCATGTACGAAGCATACGATGGCACCAATCCTGCCTGGAGTCAGAATCCTAATAAGATAGCTTCTTTTTCCTATACCTTTAAAATTCCTTTGAATCCTGCAGTCGCCTCTACTCATAGCGCTACCCCACTGGGGGCTATTGGAATTGCGTTGAATGGTGTTCCCTTTTATAATCAATATGCAGGGCCGGGACAACCCTTGACGACAGAAATAAATTCTTTTGACGAATATAATGGACACCCGCAACAACAAGGTGCCTATCATTATCATGTGGAACCTCTGTATCTCACTGCCAACAAAGGATCAAATG
>DATHPH010000031.1:0-3860 GCA_035484095.1 Cytophagaceae bacterium
ATTTGCATACTCCTTTTGAATCCAATACGTACGATGTGGTATGGGCAACAGAAAGTGTTTGTTATGCCGAAAATATACAAGACTTTACCGACGAGGCGTTCCGGATTTTAAAACCTGGTGGAAGATTAATCGTAGCAGATGGGTTTGCAACGCCAAAAAAAATAAATAAAAAAGAAAAAAGTTACCTTGACAAATGGATTCCCTACTGGGCCATGAAAGAATTACAAACTGAAAAAGAGTTTTCAAGAGCAGCTCATACTTCAGGATTTAAAAATTATATCCATCGCAATTACACAAGCAATATTAAAAAATCGGTGCGACGCATCTATTATTATTCAATAGCAGCCATTTTCATTACAAGGGTATACCGGTTATTTGGAAAGACCTATGGCAACGAAACAGCATATAAAAACACCATTGGTGGCATCAACCAGTTCAAGGCTTATCAAAAAGGGTTATGGGAATATTATATTATCACTGCGGTAAAAGAAATAGAAAAATAGCAGAGATTAAAATACAACTTTTGTCCAATATGAAGTTGAATTTTCCCTTTGGATAATCCTAAAGGGAAAATTCTTTAATTCTGCATCAGATAGACTTTAATAAATTCATTCAAATCACCATCCAACACATTTTGTGGGTCAGTGCGTTCTATACCGGTTCGTAAATCTTTCACAAGTTTGTATGGATGTAAAACATAGTTACGAATTTGAGATCCAAAATCAATTCTTTTTTTGGTACTTTCGACAACAGCACGTGCTTCGTTCTTTTTATCAATTTCAATTTGGTACAACCGCGACTTTAACATTTTAATCGCTTTCTCTTTGTTCATTATCTGCGAGCGTTCCTGTTGACATTCTATAATTAATCCGGAAGGTTTATGATGCAAACGAACAGCTGTTTCAACCTTGTTTACGTTCTGACCTCCTGCTCCACCGGATCGAAAGGTATCCCATTCTATATCCGCAGGATTTACATCAATTTCAATAGTATCGTCTACTACCGGATATGCAAATACAGAGGCAAATGAGGTATGTCTTCTTCCTCCGGAATCAAACGGAGAAACACGCACAAGCCGATGAACACCAATTTCTGACTTGAGATAACCGAAGGCAAAATCACCTTCTATTTCTAAGGTTACAGATTTTACTCCTGCTACTTCACCAGCCTGGTAATTTACTTCCCTGACGACAAATCCATTTTTTTCTCCCCATAAAATATACATGCGCATGAGCATCCCTGCCCAGTCATTGCTTTCTGTTCCGCCGGCTCCAGGGTTTATCTCGATTAAGGCATTTAAAATGTCCTCTTCGTTTGAAAGCATTCTTTTAAATTCAAGAGCCTCTACAGCTTCTTCTGCTTTCTTATATTCTTCTTCTATTTCCTGTTCGGATACCTCCTCCGCCTGATAAAATTCAAAAAGAGTTTCAAAATCGTTGAATAATTTTTCAACGTTTTCATAACTGTTTGTCCAAATTTTTTGTGATTTTATATTTTTAAGAATAACCTCTGCACTTTTTGGATTGTCCCAAAAACCTACTGCGGTTGTTTTCTTTTCTTCTTCCTCTATGAGTGCTATTTTATCATCATAGTCAAAGATACCTCCTCAGCGCCTCAACACGGCTCTTTAAATCTTTGTATTGTTCTGTATTCATGCGTTTATTTAAAATTAAGTAATTGTAAATGTATTAAAAAGTGGTAGATTATTAAAGAAGAGATTGCATATATAATAGATAAAAGGTGTATAAAAAATAATACTCCACCCTCCCATCGATATCTTAACTCCTGCATCTTAGGTCAATACCTCGGCTTCCAGGGAGTTTCTTCTGCTCCTAATTCCATTGCCATTTTGCGGGAAAGAACAAACAGGTAGTCGGAAAGACGATTGAGGTACATGATACTAATTAACTCCACAACATCGTTTTCAGCAAGCAAGACTACTTGTCTTTCAGCTCTGCGACAAACTGTACGTGCGAGATGGCAAAAAGAAACATGTTGATGTCCGCCGGGAAGAATGAAGGATTTCATTTCAGGAAGGTGTTCTTGTAAAAGATCAATTTCTTTTTCTATTAATTCCACATCCGACTCAATTAAGCTTGGCTTTTTCAATTTAAGTTTTTCCGGATCGGCTGCCAGCAGCGCTCCAATAGTAAATAACCGATCCTGAATTTCCTTCAAAAATGGTTTTCGGTTTTTATTGACTTCCAGATCTCCAAGAAGACCTATGTACGCATTCAATTCATCAACGCTTCCGTAGGATTCAATGCGAATATCAGATTTGGAAATGCGAGTTCCACCATAAAGAGACGTTTCGCCCTGATCCCCTGATTTGGTATATATTTTCATCTTTCTATTGTAAGAAAAAGTTCCTTGAGTATTAGTTAGGTTTACAAAAAACTTCCGAAAATTATTTTCCGGAGGAGGTGCTGTCCGCTTTTATTTTTTTTGATTTTCTACCAAGTGGCGATAAATAATTCTTGGGATTATTTTTAAAATCTACCATCAGCGCATCAATGTCTTTTATAGCTTTATTGAGATTGTCGACCGTTGTTTTTTCATTGATTAATGCGCCCAAAGAGCCTTCTCCCTTGTTTATTTTTTCGGTGATAGCAGATAAATTTGACATCGTGTTGTTGGCATTGGTTACTACCCGCTTTAATTCTAAATCATTTAAAGAATCGGCGAGTGCATTAAATTTTACTAAAATAGGTTTCAATCCTTTTTCTGTTTGAACAAGTGAAGCCGATAGTTCGTTTAGATTTCCCGTAAGTCCACTAATATTGGTGCGATTTTCTGCCATCAATAATTTGATGCTTTCGGAAGCTACTACTAAGTTGGCCAGAAGCTTTGAAATTTTATTATTGGTTTCATCTCCCAGAATTGAATTTATGCGCATGATGGTAGAATCAAGATTGGACAACACAGGAGTTGCTTTATCCCCGAGCACTTGAATAAATCCTTTTTCTTTGATGCCAATAAGGGTATCTCCACTATCAAAAATTTTAGAATTTTTTCCCAAATTCAATACGATGCTTTTACCTCCTAACAGATCAAGGCTTGAAAGAAGTGCTTTTGTAGAGTCTCCTAAAACTATGTCTTTATTAATTTGAAGTTCTACTAATATTTTATTCCCCTTTTGTTGGTCGAGCGTTGTTTTATTGACGCGTCCAACATTTAAACCGCTTATTATAACAGAATTGGAAGCGGTAAGCCCATCAACATTATCATACCATACATAATATTTTTTAACAGGAGAAAAGAAATCCATTCCTTTCAAAAAATTAAACCCCAAGTATAGTATCACGCCGGAAACCAACGCCATCATACCAATTTTTGATTCTTTCGATAATCTTTTCACGTTTTAGTATACAATTTTCAATCTTAAATATAAAACTATTTATTTAATTTACAGTTTCTACTTCTGTTTTATAATTCTTAAATGCCCTGTATATGCAAGAAGCAATATAGGTTCGATTTGTTTTATTGTTCATATACCTTTCTTCTGTTGCATTGGTCAAAAATCCTATCTCGACCAAGACCGATGGCATATACGTTTTCCATAGCACCAGCAGGCCGGCTTGTTTTACACCCCGACTATTTTTTTTTAATTTGGATTGAAATTGTTTTTCTATTTTAGCAGCGAACTTAAGACTGTTTTCAATAAAAGCCTTTTGATAATTTGCCATTAAAATATGTGCCATCGGAGAATTCGGATCAAAACCATCGTACTTTTGTTTATAGTTATCTTCTTTTAAAATAACTGAATTTTCTCGTTTAGCTACTTCCAAATTTTCATCGGAGGTATGTAATCCCATTGTAAATGTTTCGGTACCTGAAACACTCTTAGGTCCTGAATTACA
>DATHPH010000032.1:0-5284 GCA_035484095.1 Cytophagaceae bacterium
ATTTCCTTATTGCTGCTGATAAGGATGTCAATGTTTCTTTTCTCTGAAATCATTTCCCATTCGAAATACCTCATAATAAAAAAATCCGGTTTCTGTCCGGACTTTTCTTTTGCTTTTAAAAAAGAATTATTGAAGCATGCCAAGTAAATCACTGAGCTTCTTTTTCATTTCTTTTCTGTCTACAATAAAGTCTAAGAAGCCATGTTCCAACACAAACTCTGCACTTTGAAAATCTTCCGGTAAATCTTTCCCGATGGTTTCTCTGATCACCCGTGGCCCGGCAAAGCCGATTAAAGAACCCGGCTCAGATATATTAAAATCTCCCAGCATAGCGTACGAAGCTGTAACGCCTCCGGTAGTGGGGTCCGTTAAAATCGAAATATAAGGTATACCTTCTTTATCAAGCAATGCTAGCTTCGCAGAAGTTTTCGCCATTTGCATTAAAGAAAAACCCGCCTCCATCATTCTTGCTCCTCCGGATTTAGAAATCATGATAAAAGGTATTTTCTTTTTCCTTGAATAATCAATGGCTCTTGAAATTTTCTCCCCCACTACAGAGCCCATCGACCCTCCAATGAAACGGAAATCCATACAGGCAATTGTCACATCAATTCCATTAATCTTTCCTGTGGCAGAACGCACCGCATCCTTAAGACCTGTTTTTTTCTGTGAAGAAGTAACTCTGACAGGATAAGGTTGAGTATCTACAAAATTAAGTGGGTTTCCTGAAGTCAGGTTTTCGTCAAGCTCTACAAAGGCATTCTCGTCAAACAGAACCTCAAAATATTCTTTTGAATTGATTCTATCATGAAAATTGCAAGCCGGACAAACGTAACAATTCGTTACGTGCTCCTCCACCTGCATAATCTTTTTACAACTTGGGCATTGATGCCATAAACCATCGGGTACTTCCAACTTTTCTTCCGTTGGGGTAACGATACCCTTTTCTGTTCTTTTATACCAAGACATTTTTTCTTTCTTCTTTCTGTTTCCCTAATACAACCACCTTCACTTTGTCGTTTATTTCCAAAACAACCTCTTTACTCATTCAGGATTACAAATATACCCAATTTTTAAAAAAATCAATAGTTATTCACACTGTTTATGCATGACATTGTTTTTCAAATAATTATACTTTACGATCCTATTATTATTAAACCTTCTCTGGTAAACTCCCTACTCTTTTCCTTTCCCCAATTTGTTGTCTCCACATAGCATAATACAATCCTTTTTGTGCAATCAACGCTTCATGCTTTCCGCTTTCAATAATCGCTCCATGCTCCAATACATAGATACAATCTGCGTGCATGATTGTAGAAAGGCGATGTGCAATCAAAATGGTAATCTGTTTACGATTTTCATTAATTCCTTTAATGGTATTTGTTATTTCTTCTTCCGTAATAGAATCCAATGCTGAGGTAGCTTCGTCCAAAATCAGCAAGCCGGGATTTCTCAACAAAGATCTCGCAATAGACAAACGCTGCTTTTCTCCACCCGATACTTTTACGCCACCTTCACCAATCACTGTATCCAGCCCTTTGTCAGCTCTCTGCATCAAGCTATAACAAGCCGCTTGCGACAAGGCCGCCAAACATTGTTCGTCCGAACTATCAGGGGCGACAAACAAAAGATTTTCTCGAATCGTACCTGCAAAAAGTTGTGTATCCTGCGTTACAAAACCAATTTGTTTTCGAAACGCATTCATCTCTAATTCCTTGCCTTTAATTTTATTATAATAAATACTTCCATTTTCCGGCTGGTACAAACCAACTAATAATTTTACCAAAGTCGTTTTTCCAGAGCCGGAAGGACCTACGAAAGCGATGGTTTCACCTCGTTCTACAGAAAATGAAATATCTTCCAACGCATAATTAGTAGCGGAAGGATGTTTAAAATAGACATTCTGAAATTCGAGTTGTTGAACTTTAGGAAGAACTATTGGCTTTTCAGGAACTGACTCCGGTTCTGTGTTCATGATCTTTTCAAAATTATCCAGCGAGACCTCTGCTTCTCTGTATATATTAATAATGTTTCCCAGCTCTTGCAAAGGTCCAAAAACAAAAAAGGAATACATGTAGAGCGTAATAAATTGCCCTTCACTCACCTTTTCTCTGAAAATAAGGTAAACCATTAAAAAGATAATAGAATTCCGCATCAGATTCACAAAAGTACCTTGTACAAAACTGATGCTTCTGATGAACTTTACCTTTTTCAATTCCAACTTCAATATTTTATCCGTTGTACTATTTAATCTTCCAATCTCCTGCTCTACCAGCCCTAAACTTTTCACCAATTCTATATTTCTCAGGGATTCCGTTGTAGAACCAGCCAGGGAAGTGGTTTCCGCAACAATATTCTTCTGTACTTTTTTAATCTTTTTACTCAGTACGGAACTAATCCAACCCAACACCGGAACCGTAGCAAAGTAAAATGGTGCTATAGGCCAATAGACATTAATAGAAAAAACAACTACAAAAATCACTCCTATGATACTGGTGAAAAGAATATTAACAAAAGCAGAAATAAGTTTTTCCGAATCAGTCCTTACCTTTTGAAGTATCCCCAATGTTTCACCACTCCTTTGGTCTTCAAAAACAGCATAGGGCAATTTTAAGGAATGTTTCAAGCCGTCCTGATATACCTTCGCACCCAAACGTTGGATAATTGTATTGACAAAATAATCCTGAAAGTTCTTTGCGATTCTCGAAATCATGGCTGCTCCCACTGCCAATCCTACGTAAAATGAAACTCCTTTCAGGTATTCGGCTTCTTTACCCAAAAAATCTTTGTAATGTTTTGCATATTCATCTATCAACCTTCCTAATAAATAAGGGTCAATAAATGAAAATGTCTGATTGATGGCGGCAAGAAAAAGAGCAAGAAAAACCAGTGGTTTGTAATTGCTTAAATAACGAAGTAGAAGTTTCACAGAAATGGACTTAATGAATTTATAATGGTTTGAAAATCATTTTACATCCTCAAACCGTTTCCATAACACAAACAACGAAAATAAAGTTTAAACATATAAATTTTTCTTAAAAAAATTTGTGCAATGTGTTTATAGATATAACCACAAGATACTGTCCGTTATACCAAACAGGAGAGAATCTATCACTTCCGGTTCGTCAGGAGAAAAGCGAAACAATTGGGTTGAAACAGAAATTGTGATTTCTATTTTACTTCCTCATAATCTACATAATCGCCTTTGTTGCCAGGATTTGGCTTTTTTGTATTTCCTTTCACAGGAATATAATCTACTGAAATAGTACCTTCTGCTTTTCGTTGCTGCTCCTGATATTGCTGTTGTCTTTTCATGGCTTCTCCGGCCATCTTATTGATCGTGGTTTGCACAGTGAACTTGATAAATGGTTTTAAAAGCCATCTAAGCACGAACAAAATAAATACAATGGTAATAAAAGTCTTCATGGTACAAAGATAGACGTTCTTTCTGTTAAAATATTTTAACAGAAAGAACGAATTTTTAAAGAATCTACTTGCTCATATACATATTTCTTTCAGAATATACTTTTAAGAAGAAATCATCCTGAAGATCGTCGATAAAATAAATGGCCTCGCCGGTAGATTTCATTTCCGGACCAAGCTCTTTATTTACATTTGGAAACTTGCTGAAAGAGAACACAGGAATTTTAATCGCATATCCCTTTTTCACTGGGTTGAAATTAAAATCTTTTACTTTATTAACACCCAGCATTACCTTGGTAGCATAGTTGACATAAGGTTCCTGATAGGCTTTGCATATAAACGGTACGGTACGCGATGCTCTTGGGTTGGCTTCAATAATATATACCACTTCGTCCTTCACGGCAAATTGTATATTTAAAAGACCAACGGTTTCAAGGGCAAGGGCAATTTTTTTTGTATGTTCCTCTATTTGTCTGATAACATGGTCACTTAAATCGAAAGGAGGAAGCACTGCATTCGAATCCCCTGAATGAATTCCTGCTGGCTCTATATGTTCCATGATTCCAATAATATAAACATCTTTCCCATCGCAAATAGCATCCGCTTCCGCTTCGATGGCTCCGTCAAGGAAATGATCCAATAAAACTTTTCCTTCCGGATAATCTTTGATAATATTTACAACATGCGATTCTAATTCCTTTTCATTGATTACAATTTTCATGCTCTGACCGCCAAGCACGTATGACGGTCTTACCAGCAATGGAAATCCTAATAATTTAGCAACGTCCAGCGCTTCTTCAGCAGTTTGTATCGTACCAAATTTCGGATATGGAATATTATTGTCTTTCAACAAAGTAGAAAATTGACCTCTGTCTTCCGCCAAATCCAATGCCCTGAAACTCGTACCAATAATTTTAATCCCGTATCTGTCCAGTTTTTCTGCCAGTTTTAACGCTGTTTGCCCACCCAGCTGTACAATTACACCTTCTGGTTTTTCATGCAAAATAATATCATAAATATGTTCCCAGAAAACAGGTTCAAAATATAATTTATCGGCCACATCAAAATCTGTAGAAACAGTTTCCGGATTACAGTTGATCATGATCGCTTCGTAGCCAGCTTCTTTAGCAGCCAGTATTCCATGTACGCAAGAATAATCAAATTCAATCCCTTGCCCTATTCTGTTAGGACCGGAACCTAGTACAATAATTTTCTTTTTATCAGAAGCTATGGATTCGTTTTCTCCATCAAACGTAGAATAGTAGTAAGGTGTCTTCGCTTCAAATTCTGCCGAACAAGTATCCACCAATTTATATACTCTATTAATTCCCATCTCCTGACGTTTGCTGAAAACTTCACTTTCCAGACATTTCATCAAATGGGCAATTTGCCTGTCTGCATAACCCTTTTGCTTGGCGGTAAGAAGCATTGCTCTTGAAATTGTATGAACAGTATACTTTTCAATTTCTTTATCCAATAAAAAGAGTTCTTCTATCTGATGCAGAAACCAAGCATCAATCTTAGTAAGATTTTGAATGGTTTTAAAAGAAATTCCCATGTGGAAAGCATCTTTAATATGGAAAAGTCTATTCCAGGATGGGTTGGCCAGACTGTGTAAGATCTCATCTTGTTTTGTTAATTCCTTTCCATCTGCACCAAGACCATTACGTTTGATCTCCAAAGACTGACAAGCTTTCTGAAGAGCTTCCTGAAACGTTCTGCCAATTCCCATCGCTTCACCGACCGATTTCATTTGCAAGCCAAGTGTTCTGTCTGCTCCTTTAAATTTATCAAAATTCCAACGAGGAATTTTTACAATCACATAATCCAAGGCAGGTTCAAAATAGGCAGAAGTAGTTTT
>DATHPH010000033.1:0-10406 GCA_035484095.1 Cytophagaceae bacterium
GATTTCAAAAATATAATCGTTTTCAATTTTAAAATAATCGGCAGCAGGAGTACCCAATGGTAAAGTAGTGTTTAATACAAGAATACCATCGTGGGAAATACCAAGACCAATTTCATCTTCCGCACATATCATTCCTTCCGAAACTTCTCCCCGAATTTTTGCTTTGTTAATTTTAAAAGGTTCTCCTGTGGTAGGGTAGACGGTGGCACCTACTTTTGCTACGATAACCTTCTGACCAGACGCTACATTAGGAGCTCCGCAAACAATTGGTAGAATTACTCCGTCTCCGACGTCCACCGTTGTTCTACTCAACTTATCCGCTCCCGGATGTTTTTCACAGGTAAGTACCTGACCAATTACTAATCCTTTTAAACCTCCTTTGAGACTTTCATATTCTTCCACTGATTCAACTTCAAGTCCGGCTTTGGTAAGTTTGGCAGAAATTTCTTCGGATGTTTCTGTGATGGAGATATGCTGTTTTAACCAGTTGAATGAAATTTTCATAAGTCAATTAATTGCTAATTCTTAAAAGGACACGCAAGATACGTGGTTAAATGCAAAAAGAAAAGGCAGCTTTGGGACTGCCTTTTAAGTAATTTGAATTTTAAAATGGGTTACAAACCATAAGGGTGTTTTGAATTAAGATCATTTTCCAATATCGTTTGTTCGAAGTTTTGGGGGGCAGGCGATTTTTTGTGCCTGTTCTTTTTTACTTGTTGATGCTTATAGTTTTCTTCCGAAGGGTCTTCCTTTAACGTATTCTTAAATGAATCTCTGAATTTAAGTCCCTTGCTTTTAGGAATCTGATCTTTGTAATTTGTATTGGGGGTTAAATTATGAGTATCAAGTACCTGGGCTTTTCCCTCTATAGAAAAAGCCATCGTTATAATCCAACATACAAGGGAGTACTTTAGCAACTTCATTGACATAATAATTTTCCCATTTATTTTGAAGATGCTAAAATAAAGCCTTTGGGAATTTAGAAATATGGATAAAACTTGGGATTTTTGACTCCCATGAAATCGGTATGCATATATCCGTATAAGTACGGATATAGTTATAAAAAATGTAAATTAACTAGCAAAAAATAAAATCTATCAATATTTTAAAATGAATGAGGCAGTCAAAACTCGTCTGCCCCATTCTTTCCCCCCATTCAAAATTATAAACCATAAGGATGTTTTGAATTCACCGTATTGGTTTTTGCTATGTTATTAAAGTTGTCTTTGAAAACTCTTTTCTTAGTAACCTTTTTATATTTAGGTTGTTTATAATTGTCGGCTGTTAAATCAATCATTTTGTCATTTTGGAAAGAGTCCTTAAATTTAGTACCTTCACTAACCGGAACCTGATGCTTGTAATTCGCATTTAAGTTCATATTGTTTTTATCATCGGAATTTTGTGCTTTTGCTGCAAACGTTGAGGCAATTACCATCATTGCTCCTACCAACACTTTACTAAACGTTTTCATTTTATATTTCTATTTTTAAAATTTATAACCATACATTAGCGACTTTTGCTGACACTAAATTAGTTTGTTATAAAGCTTTAAAACATCCATTGAATTTGGCATTTTTTATTCCCATACTGCACCTAATGTAGTCTCAGTATTAGTACTTAGATATTTACTATAATGGGTTTCTTTCTTATGATTCCTGAATTAATCAAAAAGTCATACCTTTACGTTTATGATGACTTGGGAAGAATATTGTATTAAAAAAAAAATAAACGCTGAAGCATTTAAGCAGGATGACCCACAAAAATGGGAAGAATTGAAAAAGATCTTCGAGCAAATGCACCCCAATTCTTTTACTGAACAAAAAAAATTTATTATAAATACAATCCGAAGGTTGTATAATTTAACGTAATAATCCGATTTTTTAAAAAGGGAAACTCGCCTTTACTTTTTAGTAGGTAGCCTTTTGCGTTGATTTGTGTTCGATAAATTTATAAAAAATAATACAGATATAAGGGGGAGGATTACTCCCCCTTATATCTGTATTACCTAGGACTTATCGATACTACGGTATTTGTATTATAATAGACGTTAGCAGTTCCATTTATATATTGATCAACACATCCATTATTATAGCCGTTTAGGCAACCAACATGAACCGTAAATGGGTAACTTCCGGGCGCAAGGTTGTTGAAATAAAGTGAATAAGAGCCTGGTGGATAATCATAAACACCAAATCCGGCAACGTTTATTTCGTAATATTGATACCCTGCATAATAAGAATAGTTTGTATATAGATCAAATTCTAATTGATTCGAACCGTCTCCGACGCCATAAGGATAGGTGTTAAAGACTAATACTGCAGGGATAGCAGGTGCAGGCGATGGATTATTTGAATAATGACGACAACCAGAGAAAGTCAATAGTGTCAAAATTGTCAAAATGAATACATTGAAATTGGAGGTAGATATTTTTTTCATAAATTATTTTCTTAAAAGAATACCTGTAATCCGATTAAAAGGCCAACATTATTGTTGTAAATACCACCGTGTCCTACCTGGGCCACATTGGTTCCACGATAGCTTAGAATTGCTTCCACTGCCACATGTTTATTGACAAAGTAGTCAAAGCCGGGTCCAACCTGAAAAGTACTTATTCCATAACGAGCGTTGTTAGAAGAGGAACCACCATTATTGGAGGAAGTGGTGCTATTAGAAGATTGAATACCTCCACCGGCAGAAGCATAGCCAAAGAACATATATGTTTTCGGAGGGCCGAAATAATACCGTACAAAAGGAGATAACGTTGCCATCGTCGAATGAGATTTGTCAAGACTTGATGAACTATAGGTCAACGATAATAATCCACCTACCGCTAAGTTGTTAGCGAGAAAATAGCCATAATTAGGATTTAAATTTGCACTAAAGGAATTTGATTTATTTGCAAAAGAATTATTGAAACTGATTGTTCCTCCTGCTAAATGAGAGCCTTTGTCTGTTTGTTCAAACTTGCTATCACTACTTTGACCTTGTGCAATGGTAACGATACTAGTGAATAGTATGAGAAGATTAATAACACGTATCATAATTTTTATCGATTAACTTTTAATAAGTCTTTTTGAAATTAATGACGTGAAGATAATAATTATAGAACAAGATGTATAATCCATTCTAATTTTTGATCTGAAATGGTTGCTCTATAAAAAGTTTGTAAGCAACAAAACAGGCCATGTGAAGGAAGTTTGAGAACAGAAAAATATTAATATATAAGGTCTTGTTTTTGTAATTAAATTATGAAAAGAAAGCGTGATAGTATATTAGTCATAAGTTAAAATATTATTTTTCAATACGTTATGGCTATTTTACTTTACAAACTTTAATAGATTCCTGATAGGAGTCAGTAATGATTCGAACCAGATAACAGGCATTTGGAAGATTTTGTCCGATTGGAATGGCATCGGAAGGGTTTTGAACTGAGGCATAAAATACTTCGCGACCTAACATATCGAGTATTGAATATTCTACCCACTTACTTCCATTTACTACCAATGTTGTTTGATCTTCAAATATTGTGTTTGTTACGAAAGCATTTTTACTGTTTTTTGATACCTCTTTAATTTCGCTCTCTTGTTTGCTTCCATCAATATCTACTGTAACTAATTTATAATATGTAATTCCTGAAATACCAGTATTGTCCTGGTAGGAATAGTCATGAATATTACTGGCATTGCCGGAAGCTTTTACTGTGCCAATGACAGTAAAATTAATACCATCTGAAGATTTCATGATTTCAAAATATTGACTATTGTGCTCGGAAGCTGTAGACCATTGCAGGAAAGCGCCCCCATTTTTGGTTTGTACTGTAAAATCTATAAGAGTGACGGGTGCAGCACAATTTACAGTAACAGTTATACTGTAATTGGTAAAGCCTACGCAGGGATCTGGTATTTCAACGGTGTAAATGGTAGTGACGGTAGGGGTTAGAGTTACAGTAGAACTATAAATGTTGGGACTAATTGTTGCATTGGAACCGTTGTTAGTCGACCATAAATAATGCGGTTGACCATAAACACTAAATTCCCATATAGAATATCCATAAGAAGAGAGTGAACGAGCTGTTCCATATATCCGAACGTAGCGTACATTCGTCACACCAACTAATGGAATAGAATTGTGTCCTCCCGGGTTGGTTGTAGTGGAATAAACAGTAGTCCAGGTTATGGAATCTGTAGAGGTTTGAAGCAGAAAGGAGGTAGCATACGCTGCTTCCCAATCAATTGTCACACTATCGATATTAGTAGGAGATTGTAAATCAACAAATATCCATTGTGGGTCTACCTGCCAAACGCTTTCCCATCGGCTGCCCAAGTTTCCATCCACCGCCAAATATGCATTATTTTGATTGCTGGAAGCATGGATGGGATTATTAAGGGCAAGATCAGTTCCTTTTAGGTTGGAAAAGGGGTCAAGGGTAACGGGAATTGATCCACTACAAATGGTAGTGTCTTGTAAAAGGTGAGTTGTATGGGTGGTGTCAAGTTGAATTTGTTGTAAATTACTATGTCCTCCTGTAGAAGATGTAAAACCCCAGTAAACCCAAGGGCTATTGGTAAATATATTCGCTTGAAGGTCGTAAACAGTTGATATTCGCAAAGAGTTATTAAAATATACTGTTAATAATTTAGTGGTAGGATTGTAGCTGATCTGGAAATTGTACCATGAACCAGTTTTTAAATTTGTTAAAACCGGATCCATTTGAACAGGACCGAATAAGTCATCAGGATTGGGAGAACCAACCGTTGAATGCACTACATCTCCATTTTTTTCAAAAGCAATATGATCGAATGGAGGATCATTGTTTAGTTCAACTCCTGTTCCTGCTATGTTTTGATAGGTATCAAATTCTACAGCTATGGATTGACCTGGCATACCTGAATATCCCAATCCACCACCACCGCTACCTGCGGCTAAGCAATTGTTTTGCATTACAAAGGTAATTCCGTCTGCACCTCCAGGGTCAGACCCTAAATTCATTTGGCCTTGTACATTAAAAGGATTATTCAAGTTGTGCTGTAATTTGTACCACATAGCACCAAATTCATTGTCAACTGGTTGTGTAAGTTGATAAGTTCCTCCCCCCATATTCACCGTCACTCCATTGAGTTGAAATTGGCCCATGGATAAAAAGGATAATAAAAAAAAGCTAAAAGAAAGTATTAATTGTTTCATTACTGTTTTGAATTAGATTTTATTTATTTCATGCACTATTTTCTACTAATTTTAATTACATAAATAAATAGAATAGTGAAACATATAGTAACCGTAAACGCATATTGTACAGGATGAAATAGTTTCTTTTCGAGTGCTGAATCTTGCCAAATTAACGCTTAGATAGTACTAAATGCTTCTTTTCTTTCAAATAACACAGTTTTTTTCTTATTTGGAATAGTTTAAAAGCAATTACAATGTACAAATAGACTTTTTCGTTTATTTAATTGGATTAAACGGATGTGTATAATAAAAGTTCAAGCTCGCAGTTGTCATCAACCGAATCAAGGTTGGGATAATTTCAGTCATTAGGGAAGGAAACATTAATAATTTACTATAGGTAAAATAAAAAAATGCAATTTTTAGATACTCTGATTTAATCGCAAAACAAAACTAGTGGACGAATTTTAGAGTGGATTTTGATACGCAGAATAAAATAGATTATTATTGGGATAAGCCAGACAGAAGGGGTAAAGAAAACAAGTGTGGGAGGCTTAAAGATAGGTTTTAGTACTTTGGTGAGTAGTTTTTACGATCTCTATTCTTAGTAAATCTGCGACTGTTTCTGTGAAATGAAAAAATGGCTGTTGAAAAGTTGCAAAATGCCTAATATTATAAAGAAGTCCGGAAGTAATCAATTTGATCAATTTCGGACTTCTTTAGATTTGTATTGGTTATTTAATTTGTTTTCATTGAAATGATAAACTCTACTCTTCTGTTATTTTTTCTACCTTCTTCGTGCTCATTTGTATGGCTGGGATATTTTTCACCTTCACCTTTTGCCACAATTAATTCAGGTTTGCAACCTAATTTAACCATCATATCTTTTATAATATTGGCACGTTTAAAAGAAAGTACTTCGTTGTATTGTTCGCTCCCCCAGTTATCTGTATGGCCTACTAATAAAATCGAATGACCTTCTTTTACGTAGTTAACCGCTAAAGCTATTTGCGTCAGATCTATAATGTCCATGCGATAGGAGTCATAACGAAAGTATACAGGCAATGGAAGTAATTTTTTAGTTTGAGTAGCTACAGAATCTGTTATTTTATTTTCTACAACTACTTTTTCCAATAGAGGCTTTGTACTTTCTATTTCCTGTTTAGGTTGAATGGTCAATGTAGGCTCCACTTTTTTTATGGATGCTGTTATTGTTTCGTTCGTTAAAGTTATTGCCTGAATAGGTCTTTCGTTTTTGGGTGTATTACGATTTTTAATATGTTTTACCTTTTGAATTCCGATTTGCTCGCATTTGTACTTGGTTTTGAAACCGTGTTTTTTAAAAGGTTTTAAGAAGGTAATACCAATCAACTGCCCATATCCTGATTGAATGCTCATTGTTACTATCAGGATTATAATGGCCGCTTTTGTTATCCTGTAAATTCCGCTTTTCGTTTTCATCTTATTGTATTTTTTTTACTTCAATACAAAGGTAACGGAGAGCTTTATTTTAAAAAAGTACAATTTGATATAATTTTAAATATTCAATTAATATTTAATTATTTACTATAAAAAGTACAATTTATGAACTGTTATTTGTATTATTTTGCTAATATACTTCATAAAACATATAACAATTCCAATATGTATAATTTTGAATTTAAATGCTATTATTCGTTTAGTATAATTATTTATTAATTTTAGACAGATCTCTTAAATTGGACTTACTAAAACAACTTTAGCGTTTTAGTAAGTCCAATTTAAGATAAAAATGTGTTTTTGGAGAATATGTCCTTTGATTTAAGCTTGTTTTTTGAAAATTTATAAAGTGTCAATAGAATATCATAGTATGAATTCTGAGAAAGCTCTTTTATTTTATTGATACAAACCAAGCATGAATAAAAACTCGAATTATTTTTAATCTTTTTATGGAATTCTAAAACTTCCTCCATCTATATAGGTGAAAACAGAATTTAAAATAAAAAAATACACCTATGAAAAGAACATCTTTGAAAATGCTAAGTGCAGGTTTTATCATTGGCCTTGCACTAATAGCAGCCTCCTGTGAGAAAAGAATGGCTAAGACCTATCATTCTCCGATTGAAACAGATCAAAAGGAAGAATTGGTAACAGGCAAACCTTCTGGACCTGAAAAAAGAAAGCTGAATCTTTCTCCACCTTCTTCTATTGCTATGCATCAGAAAGGTCTTTCCAAGGCGGAAGCTTATGACTATTCTTATAAAATGGACATGGAAGAAACAAATGGATCTTCTTTCAATACAGAATCTTATAATCATATGGTAGAAAATGATTTCATGAAAGCTTCTGATAATCCTTTGTCTACTTTTTCCATTGATGTAGACAATGCCAGTTACACCAATACCCGACATTATATTGACAATGGCAGTTTGCCTCCTATAGATGCGGTTCGGATAGAAGAATTTATTAATTATTTTTCTTATGACTATGTAAAACCTACTGGAAAATATCCCTTTTCAATCAATACAGAAGTGTCGGAGTGCCCGTGGAACAACCAACACAAGCTGGTACACGTGGGTATTCAGGGGAAGCGTTTTCCTTTTGAGTCTATGGCTCCAGTGAATTTAGTTTTTCTGGTAGACGTATCAGGCTCAATGAGCGATGCTAATAAACTTCCATTGTTAAAAAAATCATTGAGTTTACTGGTAAATAAAATGCGGGCACAAGATAGAATTTCACTGGCCGTATATGCCGGTGCTGCAGGACTGGTGCTGCCTTCAACTTCCGGTGCTGAAAAAGTCAAAATAATAGCAGCCTTGGATAATTTGCAAGCAGGTGGTTCTACTGCCGGTGGAGAGGGAATAAAATTAGCATACCAAGTTGCAAAGGAAAATTTTATTAAAAATGGGAACAATCGTGTGTTGATTGCTACAGATGGAGATTTTAATGTAGGAGCATCATCCGATGGAGAAATGACAAGGTTGGTGGAATCAAAAAGAGACGATGGTATTTTTTTAACGGTACTAGGTTTCGGGATGGGGAATTATAAAGATTCTAAAATGGAATCTATCGCCGACCATGGGAATGGGAATTATTTTTACATCGATAATATTGGAGAAGCCCAAAAAACATTGGTAGATGAATTGGATGGCACTTTGTATGCCATCGCAAAAGATGTTAAAATTCAGGTAGAATTTAATCCTGAAAAAGTACAAGCTTATCGGTTGATCGGGTATGAAAACAGGTTGCTAAAAAAAGAAGATTTTAACGATGATAAAAAAGATGCCGGAGAGTTGGGTGCAGGTCATACCGTAACAGCGTTATATGAAATTATTCCGGTCGGAGTAAAATCAACAGTAATTGGAACAGTAGATCCGCTGCGTTATCAAAAAACAGAGAATAAGAAAATTTCTAACCAGTATACGGATGAAATGATGGTGATAAAATTCCGATACAAAGAGCCCAAAGATACCTTGAGTCAATTGATTGTGCATACGCTAAAAGATAAAGAAGTAAAGCTATCGGCCACTTCTGATAATTTCAGGTTTTCAGCTTCGGTGGCAGAATTTGGGATGGTTTTACGCAATTCAAAATTCAAAGGCATTGCTACTTTTGAACATGCCATGGAGCTGGCAAAAAATTCGAAAGGCTCCGATGAAGAAGGGTATAGGGCAGAGTTTATAAAAATGGTAAGAACTGCTTCAATACTTTCCGTGACAGGAAAAATAGACAGGTAAAAAAATATGATGCCGGATACAAGAATTTACTTTAGCTTGTACCCGGCATCTTATATCTTAAAATATCAATTTTTGAATTTACCCATTAGCATAGAGAGCTTTGCTTGCATATCACCTTCGGGAGTCAGAACTTCTTTTTTGTCTTTTTTAGAACCGGTAGATTTAGAAATATTTTCATCTTTCATGGAAAGCGAAATTCGTTTTCGTTCTACATCTACTTCAAGTACCGTTACCAGTACTTTTTGGGAAACTTTAACCGCTTCTGCAGGATCGGAAATAAATTTATTTGAAAGATGACTTACATGAATAAGTCCGTCCTGATGCACACCTATATCAACGAATGCCCCAAATTTAGTAATGTTGGTAATAATGCCAGGGAGTTTCATTCCTTGTTTTAAATCACTCATTTTATTGATCCCTTCTGCAAATTCAAATAGTTCGAAACTTTCTCTCGGATCACGTCCAGGTTTGTCAAGCTCCTTGATAATATCTGTCAGTGTAGGAAGTCCGATTTTTTCAGTGGTATATTTTTTTAATTCTACTTGCTTGCGTAGCTCCGATTTCTTCATTAATTCGTCCACGCTGCAACCAAGATCTTTCGCCATTTGTTCTACAATGTAATAAGTTTCAGGATGCACAGCACTTGCATCCAAAGGATTCTCAGCCTTATATATCCGAAGAAAACCAGCTGCTTGCTCGAACGCTTTATCACCCATTCGCGTTACTTTTTTTAACGCTTCTCTATTCTTAAAAGGACCATTGGTATTGCGGTATTCCACAATATTTTGAGCAAGTTGAGGCCCAAGCCCGGATACATAGGTCAGTATTTCTTTACTGGCTGTATTTACCTCCACACCCACTGCGTTTACACAACTCACAACTACATCGTCCAAACTTTGCTTTAATTGATTTTGGTCTACATCGTGTTGGTACTGACCGACACCGATTGACTTCGGATCTAGTTTTACCAGTTCAGCCAAAGGGTCCATTAAGCGTCTTCCAATCGAGACTGCACCTCGAACGGTAATATCTTTGTCTGGAAATTCTTCTCTTGCCACTTCAGATGCGGAATAAATGGAAGCACCGCTTTCGTTGACCATCACTACCGGAATGTTGGATAGATTCAGGTTTTTGATAAACGTTTCTGTTTCTCTGCTTGCGGTACCATTGCCAATGGCAAATGCTTCTATTTTAAATTCTTTTACTAAATTTTCTATAGTTAAAGCGCTTTCTCTTGTTTGTCTTTGAGGTTCATGCGGATAGATGGCAGTATGGTGTAGTAATTTTCCCTGACTATCCAAGCAAACAACTTTACACCCACTTTTAAACCCCGGGTCCAAAGCAAGTACATTTTTCTGTCCTAAGGGCGCAGCTAATAATAGTTGCCGCAAATTTTCGGCAAATACGCGGATAGCTTCTTCGTCTGCTTTATGTTTTGAGCTCATTCGGATTTCTGTTTCCATGGATGGGCGCAGCAATTGTTTATACGAATCTTTTACCGCCAGTTTTACTTGTTGCGCTAAAGAT
>DATHPH010000034.1:0-3579 GCA_035484095.1 Cytophagaceae bacterium
ACATTTCTTTCCTTTGAAGAATACTCCATTAACAAAGGAAAAAATTGTCGAAAAATTCCCTCAAAAAAATAATGCTCTTCTTTCAAAACTTCCACTGCCTTATCCATATTGGAACTAAATTGAGTTCTTCGGGACATTCCATCAAAGGTGCGTTCTAACCCATTGAAATTTTTATAATTATAAAGCCAATTATGTTTCATCATAGAAGGAAAAAAATATTTCACTTCTTCCGGTAAGCCATCCAATTCTTCTTTAATAATGCTATAAATCCTTTCTGTATAACTCAACAAGGGTTCAATGGAATAATCTTCCCAATAAAGGGCTAAAAAATGATCAAAATAAATATCACACACGATGGATGAATATTTTCCAAAATGTCTATACAAATGTATTTTGGCAATTGATACATCCGGATGGCGGTCTGTAAAAGTGTCAATTTTTCTGTGAAGTAGTATACCATTTGCGATACCATGCCGATAGTTCAGATATTTTTTACCCTTTACAGAATCAGCAATAAAGTTACCTATGATAAAGTCTTTATTTTCTCCGGACAAAAAAGCATGTGCCAAAAAATTCACTCTTCTGTTTCTTCACGTTTTAACTTCGGATAGGTTTTTAAAAATAAAAATCCAAGTCCAAATTCAAAATAAGGAATCAAATTCGAAGGTTCTCTTTGTGAAGCATTCCCTCCACTAAACTGATTGTACATTACCCCTGCCATTACATGGGTATATAATCTTTTGGCAAAATAGGTTTTCACCCCTGTTGTCAAAATCCCAGTATACGTTTTTTGAGTGAAATTACTGGAAGGATTGGTTGCAAATTCCATGTCTTGAGTTCCATAACCAGCATACGCGGATGCGGTCCAATAGATATTGTAAAAAACCGGGGATATTTTTAGAATCTCCTGGGTAATTCCAACCGCATTGTATTGGTAATTAGGCATAAGCCTAAGAGTAGTTCCTTTATAGCTTAAATCAATTGCCACCATTGGTTTATACTTAAAAACACTTAACCCTGCATATATACCTACGTTAAATTTACGCTTTTCAGGAGTAGATATTTGCGCAAATGAAGAAAAAGAGGATAAAAACAATACTGCGATTAAAACAAATCTAGGCATAGGAGTCTTAAAATTTACGTGTTAAATTTAGTCTTTTTAATGATTTAATAATACTAATTTAAGAAAGATTTTCAATGATGAAATTATGGTTTGTATAAATACAAATATCCGCCGCAATGGTAAGCGACTCTTTTACGATTTCCTCTGCTGACAAATGGGAAGCGTGTCTCTTTAACGCTATAGCAGCTGATTGAGCATACATACTTCCTGAGCCAATAGCCGCAATTTGATTATCAGGTTCCAAAACATCTCCTGTGCCTGAAATAATGAGGAGTTCTTCTTTGGAAGCAGTTATAATCATAGCTTCCAACTTACTGAGATATCGGTCAGTTCTCCAATCTTTAGCGAGTTCTATAGCTGCTCGTTTCATATTTCCGCCAAAGGCATTCAACTTTTCTTCAAATCTATCCAGCAATGTGAAAGCATCTGCAGTAGAACCGGCAAACCCAACCACTATTTTCCCATCCAACAATTTTCTGATTTTTTTTACATTGCTTTTAGCCACCGTATTTCCCATGGTGGCTTGTCCATCCGCTCCTATCGCTACTTTTCCATTATGAAAAACAGCAAGCACCGTAGTAGATCTTATTTTTGGAAATTCGTTATTCATAGTTTTAAAAAATCTTCTTTTACGATCTATCAGTTACAAAAAAACCTCTCTGAGAGAGGTTTTCAGAATTATTTACGCCAAAATTCTTATCGGATCTTCCAGCAAAGATTTCAACGTTTGTAAAAATGCAGAACCCACGGCTCCATCCACTACTCTGTGGTCGCATGACAACGTTACTTTCATAATATTACCAGGAACCAATTGTCCATTTTTTACAACCGCCGTTTGTTTAATCCCACCAACCGCTAATATACATGCATCCGGCGGATTGATAATGGCAGTAAATTCGTCAATACCAAACATTCCCAAGTTGGAAATTGTAAATGTATTGCCTGACCAATCGGCGGGAGTAAGTTGTTTGTTTTTTGCTTTTACAGAATACTCCTTTACTTCTGCTCCTATGTGTGAAAGCGATTTATTATCGGCAAAGCGTATTACCGGAACAAGAAGTCCTTCTTCCACAGCCATTGCTACCCCAATATGGATATGATGATTGTATCTTATTTTGTCACCCAACCAAGAAGCATTTACCATTGGGTGCTTTCTCAAGGCGGCGGCGGTAGCTTTTATAACAATATCGTTGAACGAAATTTTCACTGGTGCTACTTCATTAATACTTGCTCTTGCCTCAATCGCTTTGTCCATATTAATTTCCATTACTAAATAGAAATGCGGAGCGGAATAAAGACTCTCAGAAAGTCTTTTGGCGATTGTTTTCCGCATTTGAGAAACAGGTATTTCATCGAAACTTTCCTGACCTACGATTTGAGGAAGTTTAACGGAAGTACTGGATGATTTTGTTTCTTGCTTAGTGTTGGAAGACGATACTGAAGTAAATGTCTCCACATCCTTTTTTACAATACGACCATGTTCTCCAGAGCCCGATACGAGTTTAATATCGATGCCTTTTTCTTTGGCTATTTTTTTTGCTAAAGGAGATGCTTTTAAGCGATTGTCGGAAGAGGTACCCTCTGAAGAAGTATGATTACTTGAAAAACTTGCTGTTGAAACAGTTGTTTCCTTTTTCACCTCTTGTTTTGCCGATGCGACGGGAGCCGCCAACAAGGGTTTATAATCAACTCCGGCTTCTCCAATGATGGCAAGTACTCCATCTACCGCCACAGCCTCTCCATCCTTCACACCTATATATAAAAGTGTTCCATCCGAATAAGACTCTAATTCCATAGTAGCTTTATCTGTAGCCACTTCTGCAAGTAATTCTCCAGATTTAACTTTATCTCCAATTTTTTTATGCCAAGCTACGATAGTTCCCTCTGTCATGGTATCACTCATCTTAGGCATTCTAATCACTTCCGCATTGATCCCGGAAATATCCACAGAAACCTCATTCGATACTACGGCGTTAGAAGATTCTATTTCCTTCATTTGAACACCCCCGCTGACACCTGACTTTAAACTATCTAATATCCCGTCTATATTTTCACCTGCTTTTCCTATCACGGCTATTACACCATCAATAGGAGCCGCTTCTTTTGCCTTTACGCCAATGTATAACAAAACACCACTCTCATAAGACTCCAGCTCCATAGTAGCTTTATCTGTTTCTACTTCCGCCAATAATTCGCCAGATTTAACAGTATCTCCTACTTTTTTATGCCATGCTGCGATAACACCTTCTGTCATAGTATCGCTCATCTTAGGCATTCTAATCACTTCCGCCATTGTAGTTATTCTTTGTTTTTACAATTTCTATTTTTAGAAACTTAACTCAAAAATAATTTTTTTAATATTAAATACCATACTTGGTTCATAAAATAATGGAGTATCTGTAAAATATACCAAGATTATTAGTTTATGGTTTTAATTGTTTTAATCGTAGCTCACA
>DATHPH010000035.1:0-2493 GCA_035484095.1 Cytophagaceae bacterium
GTTACAAAGACAGGCCGGTAGTGATCAAAGGACCCGGTGCCGGTGCCGAAGTAACCGCCGCAGGTGTCTTTGCCGATATTATTCGTATCAGCAGCTATCTTAAAGCCTAGAAAATGAAAAAAAACAAATAATGCCTGTTACCAGATATGGTAACAGGCATTATTTGTTTTTGCCAAAGAAAGATTGATATATTAAATCAATTTATATTGGATCGCTTTTTTAATTAACTCAGCGGAATTGGAAGCCTTTATTTTTTTCATGATTTTCATACGATGAGCCTCTACTGTTCGAGTGCTGATACATAATTTTTCCGCAATTAATTTAGTACTAAGCCCTTGGGCGACATGTTGCAGAATCTCTTTTTCTCTAGAGGATATCTTTTCTGTCTCTTTTGGTTTTGATATATTATCAATAAGTATATCAGAAATGAATGGATTGAAGTATTTGTTTTTGGTATAAACAGATCTTATTGCAACCTCCAATTCTTCAGATTCCATGTCTTTTAATAAATACGAGCAGGCTCCGTTTTTAACGGCTTTAATAATGTATTCGCCTTCTTTGTGCATCGTCAGCATTATTATTTTAAGTTCTTTGTTGAGCTTTAAGAATTTTGTAATAAGCTCTAATCCATTGTAATTAGGCATGGAAATGTCAAGAAATAAAATGTCAGGACAATCATTCTTGATGAGTTCTGTAATGTGTTCTTCTTTGTCTGTTTCTAGTACTACATTAAAATCCGGTATGCTATTTAGGATAAGGCAAAATCCCTTTCGTACCAATTTGTGATCATCTAAAATTGCAAGTTTAATGTCATTCATAATCATAATGGAAGGTTTATAGGGGGATTTCAATAAAAATTTTTACACCTTCTCCCAATTTGGATTCTATATAGCATTTTCCCCCACTAAGTTCAGCTCTTTGATGCATATTAGAAAGCCCTTTTCCAAAGGTTGTATTGTTTAAATCAAAACCGTCCCCATCGTCTTTTATTAATACGGTCACAAATTGGGAATTGTTTCCTATCTTAACAACAACGTTTTTCGCATTGGCATGTTTCAAAACGTTGTTGAATGCTTCTTGAATAAGCCTGTATATAGTTATAGACTTATCAAATGAAATTTCGCTCAGTATTTCTTTTTTTTCGAATGAGTAGTTTACTGTAATGTCAGAATATTTTTTTGCATTTTCCATCAGTATTTTTACAGATGGAAATAATCCAAAATTCAATAAAACGCTCGGCATTAAGTTAAAAGAAACTTGCCGTGCCTCCTCAATTGTTTCGTCAATCATTTTTTTTAACTCGGTTTTTAACTCATCCTGACCTTTTATAGAGTTCGTTGCAAGTTTGATTGCCGTAAGCATTTGTCCAATGCCATCATGTATTTCTCTGGATACACGGATCCTTTCCTTTTCTTCTCCCTCAAGTAATGCCATTGCCTTTTCTTTGATAAGAGCAATTTCTTGTTCCTTGATTTGGACAAGTTGGTTTTGCATTTGGGTAAGTAAAATTTTAAATACGTCCTGCTCTTCCAAGAAATTCACCGTAACATCTTCTTTTTCAGAAGTATGATCAGTGTCTTTTTTGCCCTTTTTGAATTTTGCCATTTAATTTTCTTCAATAATTTTTTGTACAATATCTCGGGTAAGTGGCTTTTTTAAATATCCTTTCACAAAAGGGTAGCTCATGGCTTTATTGTAATCTTCCGGATTCACAGAAGAAGTAAGAATATATACCGAAACCTGATTGATAAATTTGTCAAAACATTTTTCAAGAAAGTCAAATCCATTCATCAGGGGAATATTTAAATCAATGATCACAATTTCAGGTAAAGGATTTGCTTTATCAATGTACCCAAGCGCTTCTTGACTGGTTCTACAAATAATGTATTGTTTTGACGCATTGTATTTTCTAAAAAGCTGCTCGTTAATAACATTAACAATTGGGTCGTCATCAAGTAAAAAAATTTTATTTAATTTCATATATGGATTTTTAAAATGGGAAAGTAAATATAAATGTACTTCCTTTTTTATGAGTAGAAAGTAATTCTACTTTTCCGTTGAGTTTTTCTACAATGCCTTTCACAATGTATAGCCCAAGTCCAGAGCCAAGTGAATAGGAGTTTGCTCTGTAAAACATATCGAAAATTTTAGAATGATAGTCCTGATCTATGCCTATTCCGTTGTCTTCAAAAGTCAAACAGAAATTATTTTCAGGGAATTCAATTGTAATATTCAAAAAGGAAAACTCCTTATTAACATCCTGGTATTTGATTGCATTAGAGAGTACGTTGTTAATAAGAATACTTATTCTTCTTTTGTCAATAATTAAAGATTTAGGAGGGGGAGCTATTCGAATGTTTATTTTTAAACGATGAAAATTTTCCATAAAATGATGACTTGCAATTGCCTCATCCAATAATACAGACAAATCGACTTCCTCTTTTTGTATATCAGTACGTGCATTTCTGGCGTAATCAGCCATGTCGTCTGTTA
>DATHPH010000036.1:0-5506 GCA_035484095.1 Cytophagaceae bacterium
TTCAATCAAAAGAGCTAGTTGCTTGTCTATTCTAGATTCATGAGAATCGGCAACGTATTTAAGAAATTTTCAGTCTCATTTTGAGAAATTAAAAATAGTAAAAACTGTTGTTTGGTTAAGTGAAATGGCTGGCAGCTTTGGCGGGCTGCTGGCCTTATTTTAAAATTTTAAGTTTAGGTTTAGTTAAGGTCGATTTATTCATTTCAAAAAAAAGTAATGCTTTGAAAAAAGTGATTACTTTCCAGATGCCTGTTGGATACTCCCTTCGTCCGCAGGCATCTTAATTTTGAAAAAGGCGTATTTAAATGCCTAAGATTTTGTTTTTATTTTTTAAAAATGGTAATAATGTTATTTTTACAGATATTGTAAATATAAAAAAGAGGAGACCAGACGTTGATGGAAGAGCGGTTAACAAAAGATCAAATTCAGGAATATCAAAAAAAGATAAAGGACGTAGTAACAGAAACCGGTAAAATTGTTGTCGGGCAACAATACATGATTAACCGTCTTTTGGTAGGGCTTTTTACAGGGGGTCACATCTTATTGGAAGGGGTGCCCGGACTGGCAAAAACACTTACTATAAAAACTCTTGCAAAAGCATTGGCATTGGATTTTCATCGAATCCAATTTACACCTGATTTATTGCCTGCCGACATTATTGGTACAATGATTTACAATCAGCAAAAAAGCGAATTTGAGGTAAAAAAAGGTCCCATTTTTACCAATCTTATTTTAGCAGATGAAATAAATCGGTCCCCTGCCAAAGTTCAGTCTGCCTTGTTGGAGTGCATGCAGGAAAAACAAGTTACTATTGGCGAAGCAACCTATATATTGGACAAACCATTTCTGGTATTGGCAACGCAAAATCCAATCGAGCAGGAAGGTACTTATCCGCTACCGGAGGCACAAGTAGACCGATTTATGATGAAAGTATACCCGGACTATTTAGATAAAGAATCAGAGCTGGAGGTAATGCGTCGGATGTCTAATATGAACTATCGTCAGGACTTACGGACCGTATTGACAAAAGATGAAATTTTTGCCATTAAAGATGAAATTAACAAAGTAACGATTACAGAATCATTAGAGCGTTATATCATCGAGCTTATTTTTGCGACCAGGAAACCAAAAGATTACGGTCTTAACGAAGAAGCTCGTTTCGTTCAATATGGTGCGTCTACAAGGGCTACTATTAACCTTAACCTGGCGTCTAAAGCCATTGCGTTTTTCAATGGTCGGGATTATGTACTGCCAGAGGATATTAAAGAAGTAGCACACGATATACTAGGGCATCGGATTTTACTCAACTATGAGGCAGAAGCGGAAGGCGTAACCACACGTCAAATTATAGACAGTGTATTGCGAAAAGTGAATATTAACAAATTGTAACATTCTTCCAGAATAGATTATTACCCTGCATACGATAGGTTATTAATGTCTATCTTTAGTAGAATAAACTTTTATATTTTATGGAAGAAATAACAAAAATAATTTCAGAAAAAACAGGAATAAGCGAAGTACAAGCAAAAGACGCATTAAGAGTGGTTTTGGAGCTGCTGAAAGATAAAATGCCAAATGCTTTGGGAAGTCAGTTGGAAGGATTGCTCCAAGGAAATGAATTGAATCTGTCGGACATCGTGAAAGATGTTTCTTCCGGCGAAATGAATAATCTGAAAGACACGCTTACCAAACTATTTTAATTTCATACGAGGAAGCATACAAAAATTTAAAGGGGAGTATATTATTCTAAAGAATAGCATACTCCCCTTTAAAAATGTAAAACTATTTTTGTATACAAAGTTATTCCAATTTATCGATCGTGTCGAGATGCGTACTATTTTAAATGAACCTTACTATGAAAGATCAATTGACTTGTACTGTTACCGGAAAAGAATATCCGAAGGAAAATCTTACAAAGGGGACATCTTTGCGAAAACCATTGCTGAATCTTATCCAAACCGACCATCCACATTTTGACGAATCATCCTGGATTAATAATTCAAGCCTTAACGAGTATCGGAAAAAATACTTAGAAGATATGGTAAAGGAAGAATATGGCAATCTTGATCAGATGGAGAAAGATGTGATCTCAAGTATTACTAAAAACGAGATTCTTTCAACCAATGTTGAGGAAGATATGACCGTAGATTTAACGACCAGTCAACGGATATCGGATTATATCGCTAGCTTCGGAGGAAGCTGGACATTTATCATTTCTTTCTTTTCTTTCATTATTGTATGGATATTAATTAATATGTGGATGCTTCGTACAAATTCTTTTGATCCGTATCCTTTCATTCTTTTAAATCTAATTCTTTCTTGTCTTGCCGCTATTCAGGCTCCTATAATCATGATGAGTCAAAACAGAAAGGAAGATAAAGACAGAAAGCGTTCCGAGAACGATTTTAAAATAAATTTGAAAGCTGAACTGGAAATCCGCTTACTACACGACAAAATTGATCATGTGATTATGCACCAGAATCAAAAATTACTAGAGATTCAACAACTTCAAATGGATTATATGGCAGAAGTTTTGAAAGAAGTAAAAAGCAATCGGTGATTTTTAGCATCTGAATGCTCTTGAAAATGCTCTGCGATTACGCAAGTTGCCAATATCTTGTGCGCCCGTTCTCAATACGATTAATGAAATGCACTAATATAATTGCGGAAAACGTTTAGTATGTTTTCCGCAATTATATTAATACTCTTTCCGTTTTTGCATTATTCAAAAAAGGAAGCCACCGAAAAAAAAGCAAGTGCCGGAAAGAAATGCATTGGCACCGCTAATCCAGGAAACATTTCCGGACTTTCTATGTCCAACGGCAAAACCATTCCAAGTACACTTATAATACTGACAAAGCTTAACGTTGCAATAAGAATATTCAGGACACCTAACCATTTTTTCCCTTTCCATTTAAGAACGAGAAACGTTCCTGCGCCCATTAATCCACAACCAATCAAACACGACAACACAATTCCTATCGGATTCAAAACCTTACTGAAGTCAACATAAAATGCTTGCGAATATATAGAATTGTATACCATGCAAGCCACAATCGATAGAGCGGCGCTTACAAGAATATGAAAGGTTGTTTTCTTTAATGTCATACGATTATTTATTTATTTTGTCACAGGAATAGACAATGTAACTTCTACCGATTCAGGCGATCCGCTTCTGGTAATGTTATACTCTTTGGTAATTACCGTAAAAGAACCTTTAAACACTCCTTCTGAACCTTTGTTTTCAAAAGTAAAAGGAAGTTTAATTTCTTTTGTTACGCCTTTCAAAGTTAGTTTGCCGATAGCGGTGTAACTTCCGGCACCTCCGGTTATGGATTGAGATAAAAAGGTAATCGTAGGATATTTTTCTGCATCAATAGCCGTTTCAGACATGGCGTGTTTATTCAACATACCATTCCCGGTATTTAATGAATTCGCATCAATAGAAGCGGAAATACTTGAGCCAGCCAGATTGGCCTCATCAAATAAGATTGTTGCTTTTAATCCTTTTGCTACACCGTTCACTTTCCCTCCTTTGAAGGCAACCGAATAACCATCTTCTTTCACTTTCCAGTTAACGGATTCTAAAATGGTATACGAGGAGGCAGCAGTTATTGCTACAATTGCGATAAGAATACTAAGTTTTTTCATGGGTCAGGGTTGTTTTTTGTACTACTAAGATTGTTAAAAAGATCGATATTTAGAAGAATGAGAAAAAAGAAATTTTTTGTAGGTGCATTTGCCCTATGGGAAAGAACTACAGCCCTATATGCAATATGGTATGAAAGATTCTAAGCAGACAATGTAATTTTTACAATCAATCTTCTATTCTGATTCCTTTTCTTTCTTTATTTTCTCCAACTCTTCAATATCTATAATATCTTTGTTACGGTTAGAGGTTTTCTTTGCTTCTATTAAATGATTTATATGCAAAAATTTAACTTCAATCGTAAAAATAATAGCGGTACTCGCATACTTCATGCATTCATCAAATCTTTCCTGAGGAAACCCTTTTAAAGAAGTCATAATGTCCAATTCGATCCCAGACATAAGACGAAGAGAAGTCCAACCCGGAACAAATTCAAGCGTTTCTATATTTGGTATCTCCCCATACCCAAATTGAATAAGGGATTGGTTTAATCTTTTTCTGTTCTCAATTGTATCCTTTATCCAAATATCAATGTCAGCAGTTGTCCTGCTGTATCCGTGTAGATTTGTGGCAACTCCACCCACCATGATATATTCCAGTCCATTGAATGAAAATGATTTCCATAGTTTTAAAATTTCTTCGTCAAAAATGTCCATTATTATTCCGGCATTTTAGTATGGGTGATTTTGGCAGACTTAAGCATTCTATCGATTTTTATCATTTTCATCATTAATAAAAATCTCTTCTCGTAGATGTTTAAGTTTTCGGGTACTTCTTTCCTGTTGCTAGTAGGCTTCATAAAGGGAGCTTTTCTATATCCTTAAATATACTAAAAGAATTAAGTTATTGAAAGCAGCGTTTGCCAAGTATGAATAGGTTACTGGAGCAAGTTTATATATATATATGCTCGCGGATTATGTCGTCGCTATTTTAGTAGGAGTCATAAGGCATAATTCTTCTTCCAAAGTGCCGAAAATAGAATATTTATAAGCGGATGGTTTTCCTGGAATAAGTTCAATACTTGTAATTTCGTATAGTATACTTTTATCAGTTGATCCTATAAAAGTACCCCGAGATTTCGCAAAAACATCTGCAATTTGCCATGGGATAACTTGTGTCATTTCAAATAATTTATTAAGTTTTTCACAATATCCATAATTCTTATTTTCCTTTACAGGTAAGACAAAATTATAAAACCTACCCTTCGCTTTTTTCATTTTGGTTAGATCGATGCGCGTTGAAGAGAACCTAACCCCGTCCCATTTATCTTCTTTCCTTACAATTTGCAATATTAATTGTGGGATAATATATTCTGGTTTGAATGCTGCATCTCTAGATAATACTTTAATTGAACAAGATGCGATTAAAGGCCACACCATTAAACTTCTCCAAAGCTCTTCAGGACTTAGAGTTAGGTCACCTAAATAAATATCTGTAGTCAAATCGAAAAAAGTAATAGGCTTTATGTTTTTTAATAGGCACGCTTGTACTTGATCAGGTGTTGGGCGTCCAAGTTCTTCCCAAGCCACATAAACTGAATTTGAAACATATAGAGATGGAAAACCAGGTATGCTATATCGCTGAGTTGAAACCTTTATTATTTCGTTGAATGGAATATGGAAAAGTTCTTTTTGAGTTAAGGAATAAGCCCCCTTTTCTTTTCGCAGTCTATAAAGATTACTATCAATAGGCAACACTCCATCCATTAAATGAGAAAAAATGCTCATATCGAAAGATGTTTTCAATTCTGAATAAGCATCAAATGGATAACCACCCAAATATAAGTCAATCGACTTTTTTATTCCTTCTATTAAGTTTCCAATTAAGAGTTTTTCGACTGTTGGTGAGAATATATCG
>DATHPH010000037.1:0-2714 GCA_035484095.1 Cytophagaceae bacterium
AGCTCCGTTCTTCAAAGCGGCCGATTATGGTATCGTAGGGGATGCATTTGAGGTGGTTCCTAAATTGATTGAGGCGGCAAAAAAACTAAAATAAGTAAGAAGATAAGAAGTGGAGAAAATTAAACTCGAAATACTCGGGCTATCGTCAAGCCAATCGCATACAGGGTCATTTGCATTGGTACTTGGTGAAGAAGCAGGAAACAGAAGATTACCCATTATTATTGGGATGTTCGAAGCGCAGGCAATTGCCATTGAAATAGAAAAAATTAATCCAAACAGACCTATGACCCATGATCTTTTCAGGTCGTTTGCCATGAATTTCAATTTTACAGTGGAGGAAATTGTAATTTCTGACTTGAAAGAAGGGGTGTTTTTTGCAAAAATAGTTTGTTCGGATGCTGTAAAAAGTGTCGAGATCGATTCACGCCCTTCTGATGCTATTGCGGTGGGTATTCGCTTCAGTGTTCCCATTTATACGTACGAGAATATTCTTTCTGAAGCTGGTATTGTGCTGAATGATTTGAACGAAGAAGAAGTTAAAGATAAGGGGAAGGAGAAGAAAACGAAGCCTAAGGTAGAAAAAGTGCCTAAAGAAAAGGAAGCAAAGTCATCGACCGGTGGCGCTTTGGATCCTTATAAAAATAATACCGTTGATCAATTAAAAACCATGCTGGACGAAGCATTGGCAAAAGAAGACTATGAAAAAGCTGCCCGAATTAGGGACGAATTAAACAAAAGAAATTAAAGTTGTAAAAGATATCGGTTGTTTCTACTCCAACCAAATCTATCTGGTTATTAATCTGTTCATTTTGTGGCTTTGCATAGCTCCCTATATCTTCTTATCTTTGCAGTTAATTATGTATATTTTTAAAAAAAATTGGGTGAGAGGTGCAAAAAAAAGTATTTGCTATATACTACTACCTGTATTGATGGCATTTATAGTGACATCTTGTAAGAAAACACCTACGACTATCATTTGTAATCTTTCAGCATATACTTCCATTTCTCAATCTGTTTTAACTGTTCATGTGAGAGCAGGGGTTGCACCATATACATTCTCCATTGATGGAGTCAATTTTAGCACATCCAATGTTTTTATTGTTACTCCAGGGACTTGTTATATAACGGTAAGAGATAGTAACAACTGTGTAGTTTTGTTGAAAAATACAATTACTGCAGTATTCGATTCTCGTGATGGCCAAACTTACCCTACAATACAATTAGGATCAAGGAATTGGATGTCTACCAATCTTAATTTTGCCCCTTCTGCTGGTATTGGAAGCTGTTACAATAATAATCCAGACAGTTGTGCAAAATATGGAAAGTTATACGATACAACAGCAATGCTTACAAATCCCTGCATGGAAGGATGGCACGTGCCAACAAGCTTGGAATGGCAGCAGCTTGAATATTTTTTGGCCATTGACTCCGTGTCAAATGCTACTACTATGTTTTATCAAGGGGCTTCTCATACGATAAATTTTAATAGCCTTATGGTGGGCGGTTATGATAATATAAATGGATTTAATGGATTTAACGATAGCGTATCCTATTGGACTTCGACTCCTTATAAAGGAGGAGGAAGTTATTATACCTATGGATTTAAATACCCTGACACAACCCTCAATGTTAGGAATAAACCTACGTTAAATGCACCGGCAGGACGCTATTGTATTCGTTGCATCCAAAATTATTAAAACGTATTTAAAACGGAGAGCGCTAGTTCAAATGTTTTCTTAAAACAGCATCGTATCCTTTGTCTATGTAGGATGGAACTTTACGAACCATTTTATCCTTGTCTGTATCGGCACCTATAATTACCCGGTAAATCAAACCAGCCTCCAGATTATTTTTATCTTTCTGAATGACCTGAATGAAAATATTCTTTTCTCCTTTCGTTTTAATTCTTTGGCAAAATTTCTCAAGATTTGAATTTATAAAGAAAGAGGCAATTTGTACGCCATAACCTTCTGGTTTGACTTCTAATCCTAAATCATTATAAGTGATTCCCGGCATAAATTGAGTATACAAATAGCGTACCGGCCCTTCTTTGCTCTTTACAAGAGGAGTCTTTTTGGTCGCCGGATTTGATTTCTTCATAACGCCTTGAGAAGCGGATTTTGTGGTATCAATAATAACAACTTGTCCATTTTTGTAATAATGGATAGTATCCACTTCTTCAATAGAAGCGGACAATTCCGGAAGAATTATTTTTGTTGTTTTGATAGATTTGTCAAAGGTATTATAGGTCAAATTGCCTCTGATCAAAGGATCGGTTGATTCATACACGACACGGTATTTATTTCGCGCAAGGTCGTTGAAGCTGAATGTTCCGTTTTCGTTAATCGGTATTTTTTGTTTTACTTTCCCCGTAGAATCAACCAATAGAACAGAAATGGTTTTTGCCTGAGAAGCATTGGGTAGTCCACCAACACTGCCTTTTACAATAACACTTCCTGCAGAAGCTTTTTTGGACGGACCTAATTTAACCTCCCGAATTACCGATGACTTTTTATCCAGTACTTTATACCCCATGCTTGCCTTATAGGAAGGGTCTTCGTAAACAGCATTGTAATTAGGAGAGCGAAGGTTCGTATATAAAAAATTTGTTTTAGGTCCTCCGAGGCCATTGCTGGCTTCAACTCTACCGGTCGGGTCAATTAATTTTACAACAGTACCTTTGGGAGCCTCAGGTTTTGTTTCAGAAGTAGTTA
>DATHPH010000038.1:0-22669 GCA_035484095.1 Cytophagaceae bacterium
TGATTTAAAAACAGGACAATATACATTGAAAATATATAACAAATTGCCAGAATTATTGCAGGAATACCCATCAAAAAAAACAGAGGGATCATGGTAAAAAAAACAGAAGAAGACGGTATCGCACCGCTAGTAAATTCCGCAAAAAAGAAAATAAAAAAAACTATTACGCCTGGAATAACGGTAAGGCCTATTATCAAACCTTGCATGAGCGACACGGCAATTGGTGGTCCTGCGTTTTTAAAAGCATCAAAGAAATCATTAAATAAAACAGTTTCTCCGTTCCGGATTTTCCTAACAACCATGATAAGTCCCGCTGAAAGTAGGATACTCAGTACTGACGAAACTATTCCTCCAATTAAAGGGATTAAAGACAGCACGACGGAAATAAATAAATTCAAAAATACAAAACCTACAAAGCCTCCGGCATTTTTTTTAAATATCTCAAAACCTTCAGAAATATAATAACGAGGTCTTAATTCAACTTTGGTTTCTGCAATCGCAAATAGTTCTTCTTTTGTCATTTTGGTAAGTAATTTAATGTTTAAATCAACTTGGCGTGTGTCAAAATCCATCTATCCGGAACTTCTCCTTTGGTAGCAATCAGGTAATCACTATAACTGCATGGAACAATAGAATTTCGTGCGAGCTTTGATTTTTCCTCCGGATAGGGAACCTCCATCCACCATTTTTCCGTGAAATTATTTTTAAAAAAAACCAATTTATCATAGGCTGAATCTACCGACACCAGGTACTTTGTATACTGAGAACCGGAAACATCAGTGTCTTCTTTCCGCATATAAAAGCCTTCCATAAAATACCAAATCATGGTCGCCACAACTCCTGCTGTTTGACCTTTCACATCTTCTTCCGGATTGAATTCATAAAACCCAATGGAAGTAAGCTTTGTACTTAATCCGGCATACCAACACAACATACATGCTTCTTCACCCGAAAACCCAAATGGTTGACTGTTTTTGTTTCCGGGTGCATCGGTCTGCCGTATAGCAGAAATATCGAAACTAATCATGTCTGCATCCCGAACGACAGGCTCTATTTCTTCCATGTTTTCTCTTACCCTGCCAACTCTGTATGCTTCAAAGTGAAGTTTCTCCAAAACATTAATTACTTCCTGATCGGTAAGATATGTCTGATAACCCAAATGACTATAATTAAAAATAATGTTTGGCTGATGCACCAGTATTCTATGAATATGATGTTTACTCTGATCCTCTTTCAACCCTGACATATCAATAAAGGCATCTACATTCATCATGTTAATCAACTTCCCTGTATTTTCATACGAAAGAAACTGACCATAACTCAAGTCATGCGAACCTCCTATAATTATAGGTAAAATATTCAACTGCATGAGAATTTCACAAACCTCTTTTAATCTAAGGTATGTGTCCTCAATTGTTTCTCCACTTCTTAAATTCCCAAGATCCGCAGTATGCAATTTTACGCTTCCTTTTTTAAGCCTATACAACTTTTTCCTTATCTCGTCTGCGCCTTTGCCTGACCCTTTATTTGTAAGAGAGCCACGATCTTCGGACAATCCAATAATGACTACACTAATTTTATCTAAATCGGGAAATTCCGTTTGAAATAAACGAATGTTTGTACCAAATAAAGAAGCGTCTTCTTTTTCTTTAATGAGCTCCTCACTTATAGGGTCGAAGAATATTCTTAAATTCATAGTTTAAATATCCGAATCAATCTTCAAATTACAAAAGATAGAAGATCATTATTACCCACACTTTTTAATAAAACTAAATCACTGCTTTTTTATTTTAGGTTTTATAATCAATCTTAAAGACTGATCAAAGGTGATATAACTCCAACACCAATTAATAAAAATAATTAAGCGGTTTTTAACTCCTAAAATAGCCATTAAATGTACCAACATCCAAACAAGCCAAGCAAAAAAACCTTGAAATTTCCAATAAGGTAAATCCACCACAGCCAAGTTTCTACCAATAGTAGCCATCGAACCAAGATCTTTGTACAAAAAAGGGATTTTCCCCTGATGCCGGATATCCTTAAGTAGATTTTTGGCAAGTAATTCTCCTTGTTGTATTGCCGGTTGTGCCGTCTGCGGATGACCATTTGGATATTTTTCTTCCACCATCAATGCCAAATCCCCAACTGCGTATACATTACTACAACCTTCTACTTTATTGTATCGATCCACTTTTATTCTTCCTGCTCTTGCATACACCTCAACCGGCAAGCCTTCCACAAAATTCGATTTAATACCTGCCGTCCAAACCAGAATATTCGATTTAATAATAGTACCATCTCCTAAAAACACTTGTTTCCCATCAAAATCCTTTACTTCGGAAGCTACCATTACTGTAACACCAAGATTCTCCAAATATATTTTTGCCTTCCTGGAGGCTTGTTCTGACATAGGACCCAAAACTTTAGGAGAATGTTCCACCAAATAAATTTTCATTTTAGCAAAATCTAATTCGGGAAAATCTTTTGGCAAAACAGTACGTCTCATTTCAGCAAGAGTACCTGAAATCTCTGTTCCTGTTGGTCCTCCACCTACTATTACAATGTTCATGTATCCTTCTTTTTCCTCTTCGCTGCTACTAGCAAGAGCATCTTCAAAATTCTGCAAAAGCCGGTTGCGCAATCCCAACGCTTCACTTACCGATTTCATAGGAATAGCATTGGCAATAATATTTTTCAATCCAAAAAAATTAGTATCTGCTCCTAAGGCCAAAACAAGGTAATCGTATCCAATGGTACCTATTCCTGTGGTAATTTGATTTTCATTTGTATTGATAGAGGTAACCTCGGTTACTCGAATATGCACATTTTCCTTTTTATGAAATATTTTCCTTAAGGGAAATGAAATAGCACTGGGCTCAAGACCTGCCGTAGCAACCTGATAAAATAAGGGTTGAAATTGATGGTAATTGTTTTTATCAATGAGCACTACTTGCACTTCTTTCTTGCCGGAAAGTTTTCGGGCCAATGCCAATCCGCCAAATCCTGCACCCACTATTACAACTCTCTTTTGTTCTGTTTCCGGTATATTAGGTTGCATAAAATAAATTATTTTAAAATTGAAAATTTTGGTACATGTTAACGGTTTAATTTTTTAAACGTTGTCATTCAATATTTCCCACACAAGCTCTGACTCAAAGCCTCTGCCAATTATATATTGAGCAATTTTATATTTCCGTTTATAACTATTTTTTTCTTTCTCCATAAGATCTCTTTTTTCAATCAATGCCTTCAAGGTAATAATATAATCGTCTTGCGGTATTTCTTTTATGGCTTGTCGAATACAATAGTCTGAAATATCTTTTTGCTTCAATGCTTCTTGTATTTTTTTTTTGCCCCATTTTTTTATTCGAAACTTTCCGCCCGCATAGATTTTAGCAAATCGTTCCTCGTTAAGAAAATTTTCACCAATCAATTTAACAATTATCTCTTCGACTGTATCTTTATTTAATCCATAGCCGTATAATTTCTCACGAACCTCCTTCTGAGTTCTTTCCTGATAAGAACAAAAACTACTTATTTTCATAAGTACCTCTTTATCAGTATAAGATTTTTCTTTTTTAGGTAAGTTCATTTTATTACATTTACACAACTAAAGTATAATTTAATTGAGAAATAAAAAGGCGTTACTGATTCTTTTTCTTGCCAACGGAATATCAGGCTTTGCGCAAGGCATTACTATGTTAAGCATCCCATGGTATTTCGCCGGTCAAAATCAATCCCCTTTATTCAATATTTTTTATGCATTGGTCACATTGGGCTCTCTGTTTTGGGGATTATATGCAGGTGCACTCGTAGATGGATTTAATCGTAAAGATGTTTTTCTGGGTACCAATTTTATAGAAGGCTTAATTGTACTTTCCATTGCTTCTCTAGGGTTCAAAGAATTTGCTTCGCCAGAATTAAGAGATCATGCTCTCCCTACCGCTCTCATTGTGATGGTATTTGCGACTACCTTCTTTGGGTACATCATTCACTATCCAAACCTTTATGCCTTTGCACAAGAAATTTCCGATCCGAAAGATTATACCAAGGTCACTTCTTATATCGAAATCGTTGGTCAATCTACCGCCATCGCTTCTGCAGCATTAGGAGTATTTCTTCTGGAGGGAGTGGACTCAATAGAGCCTTTTTCTTTCCTTGGTTTCAATTTTAATTTTGAACTGCAAATTGAAAAGTGGGAGCTTCATGAAATATTTTTGCTAGATGGAATCACCTATATCCTTTCCTTTATAATGATTATTTTCATTCGTTATAAACCAGTTAAAAACCTTGCCCAATACGATGAAGGTGATTTAAAAGACCGGTTAAAGTCCGGATATGATTTTCTTGTAAGAAATAAACTTGTTACTATTTTTGGCGTTTGCTCTTACTCCATATTCATTGTTTTGCTTGTAGAGCGTTTCGGCCTTCTTCCAATCTATGTAAAAAACAATTTGCAAGGCGCAGGCGATGTATTAAGTTTTTCAGAAGTAATGTATGCTTCCGGTTCCATGTTGGCGGGATTTATGGTTGGTGGTTTCCTTACCAAAATGCCAATACCAAAATCTATCATTATTTTTATTTTCTTCACTTCCGCAGGTTTCTTCATCAGTACATTGATTGATAATAGCATTATTTTTTACATGGTTTCTTTTATGTTTGGAATTGCAAATGCAGGTTCCCGCATTTTCAGAATTTCCTATCTGTTTATGCTTGTTCCGAACGAACTTACCGGACGTGTAAACAGCATGTTCAACGTTATCACGACTGTTTTCAGACTCGTCTTCATTCTCTCGTTTAGTTTGCCTTTCTTCTCAACAGAATCCAATATAACTATAGCCTATGGGATTTTAAGTGTATTTACCCTTACTGCCGGCATTGTCTTAATGGTCTTATACAAGAAACTTTTAGCACTAACAGAAGGTCTTTCCGATTCAGAAATCGGGCATCATTAACTTTTTATGGTTCAGGCAAGTCAGATAACAGCAATTGCGGAAGCAAAACTTCTATCGTTCCATACTGACAATCCTATTCACTATTTGCTACTCGATAGCAGAAAAATAATTTCTCCTGGCAATACCCTTTTTTTTGCTATCAAAGGAATCCGACACAATGGGCACCAATTTATTCCTTCTCTTTATGCAAAAGGAATTCGTTACTTCATAGTCGAAGAAACGACCAACATAGATTTTTCGGTACTACCGGAAGCGTCTATTTGGAGGGTTTCCAATAGCATAACAGCACTCCAAAAAATTGTAATCTACCATCGAAATTTATTTCAACTGCCTGTCATTGGAATAACCGGAAGCAATGGAAAGACGATCGTGAAAGAATGGCTTTCTCAGTTACTAAACAGAGATTATAAAATCGTAAAAAATCCCAAAAGTTACAACTCACAAATAGGAGTACCTCTTTCTGTTTGGGAAATAAACGACCATCATACGCTTGGAATTTTCGAAGCAGGAATTTCTCAACCGAATGAAATGCAACATCTCGAAAAAATAATACAACCTACCATTGGTCTTTTTACCAATATAGGTCCTGCTCATGATGAAGGTTTCAAAAATGAGGAAGAAAAAATCAAAGAAAAACTAATATTATTTAAAAAATCCTCCATAGTATTTTACAGAAAAGATTATCCCACTTTACATGAAATACTTTCCGAAGCAAACTATAAAACCTTTAGTTGGTCCACAAAAGAAAAAGCAGATATTCAAATAGTCCATCTTGAAAAGGGAAAAAATTCCGTCGAAATAAAATTTCTATACCTGGAAAATACTTTCCGCCTTCTCCTTCCATTCAGCGATGAAGCTTCTATTGAAAACTGCCTGCATTGCATCTGCCTTTTAATGTATCTTCATTTGCCTATACCGGAAATACAAAATCGCATCAACATGTTACATCCGGTAGCAATGAGGCTCGAATTAAAAGAAGGAATAAATGGTTGTTATATTATTGACGATACCTACAATAATGATCTTTCAGGCCTTACCATGGCAGTCAATTTTTTGGAGCAACAAAAACAACGGACAAAAAAAACAATCATTCTATCCGATCTTTTAGAATCAGGTGTTGAGGAAACACAACTTTATCATTTCATAGCAAAAATGCTCAAAGAGAAAGGTATCTCCAAAATGATCGGTATTGGGCAAACTATTTCTAAAAATAAACTAAGTTTTGAAAAAATTCCATCCGAGTTCTATCAAAACACAACCGAATTTTTATCCTCCCTTGCACTTAGAGATTTTTCAAATGAAATCATTCTCGTAAAAGGTGCAAGAGTATTTTCATTTGAAAAGATTGTCCATGTATTCCAACAAAAAATACATGGAACAATCTTGGAGATAAATTTAGATGCGCTGGCTCATAACTTAAATTTTTACCGGTCACAATTAAAGTCTGGAACTAAAATTATGGCGATGGTAAAAGCATTCGCCTACGGTAGCGGAAGTTATGAGGTGGCCAATTTACTTCAATTCCACCGAGTCGATTACCTGGCAGTAGCCTACGCAGACGAAGGTGTTTCTTTACGCGAACATGGAATTTCACTCCCTGTAATGGTTATGAATCCTACCTATCAAACTTTTGATAAATTAATACAGTATCAACTGGAACCAGAGATATACAGCTTTAAAATTCTTAACGAACTTCTTCAATACCTAACAGAAAATAATGCCTCCGCTACCATTCATCTGAAACTAGATACAGGTATGAGGAGGTTAGGATTTGAAGAAGAGGATACAGAAGATTTACTTAACATTCTTGCTTCTACCCATCAACTAAGAATTTCCAGTATCTTCACACATTTGGCAGCGGCTGATGAGGCACTTCATAACGATTTCACGATAGGCCAGCTCAAAAAATTCAACACTATGACGGACCGAATAGAGCAGTCTTTGGGATACAAAACCATTAGGCATGCTCTTAACTCAGCAGGCATTATCCGATTCCCTGAGGCGCAAATGGATATGGTCAGGTTAGGTATTGGATTGTACGGAATAGAAGCAAATGGCATTCGACAATCTGAATTACAAACGGTAGGAACATTAAAAACTATTATATCTCAGATCAAAAAAATAAAAGCAGGAGAAAGTGTTGGATACAGCCGTAAAGGAATTGTAAAACAGGATACTTTGGTCGCAACAATTGCTATTGGGTATGCAGACGGTTTTGATCGGGGATTTAGTAATGGAATAGGTAAAGTTCTTATCAATGGAAAAATTTGCTCTATTATTGGCAATGTATGTATGGATATGTGTATGGTAGATGTTACCGAAGCAAATGCAGTGGAAGGAGACGAAGTGATTTTGTTTGGAGAAAATATTTCTATCCTTGAATTGTCAAAATTAATTAACACCATTCCTTATGAAATATTAACTAATATTGGTGAACGGGTAAAAAGAGTTTTCTACGCTGAATAAGTTTCCGCAAAGTTTGACATTCTTTCGAATAGGTACTATTCCTTTAAAATAAAATCATCGTCGGTTCCCATCTTTCCATCCAACCCTGAAGAAACTAAACGATAATTCTTACCATTGTTAGTAACAATATAATCCATTCTATTTCCCCAGGAATCCTGAAGCCATTCACGTTTCAAAGGATCATTTCCAATTAATGTTGCCAATCCTTCCGGATAATAGCCAAGTTCAGCTTTGTACTTTGCAAGAGCTTGGGTCATTCGTAGCATTTGCTTTTGTGTTTCTCTTCCTTTAGAAAAGTGCTGAAAAGTCAGAATCGTTAGCACAGATACTATTAATAACCCAATGAAGGAATAAGCAATAACCCTAAAGGTTCTGCTTATTCCCACCAATAACTCATTCCATATTATCTTCCAAAAATAAAACGTTTGATTCAATTCGATAAATTTCATCATCGTGATAAATCGTATTAAAAAGTAAACTAAGAAACCAATTGTAGCTAACGGAATTACAAATCTATAAAGTCGCCAAAGCACTGGAAAACTAATCAGTAAGAGCAAAACAACTATTGAAAGTATTGCCCAATCACTTTTTTTCATTGGTTTGGGTTTATCTAGAGGTAAAGGTTTGTCAGAATCGTCCATAAACAAGAAGTTCAATAATTCTTCTAACGCCAATTTACAACGAAACAAGTTATTTAAAAACTGATAATGCTCATTAATATTCTTTTTCCAAATCCTTTACTATTTCCCATATTATTTATGTATTTTTACTTGTAGATAAAACCAAAAAATTAGATAACATGAAAAGATTATTTTTAAATCTTATTATAGTAATTTCTGCCGTCTCTTTAAGTTCTTGTGGATACAATAGTATGGTAGAAAAACAAGAAGCAGTAGAAAGTCAGTGGGCTCAGGTACAAAACGTATATCAAAGAAGAATGGATCTTATCCCAAACCTGGTAGAAACAGTAAAAGGGGTTGCTAATTTTGAAAAAGGAACACTTGAAGCGGTAGTACAGGCAAGAGCCGAAGCGACCAAAACTACTATTAATGCAAATGATCTTACTCCTGAAAAAGTAGCTCAGTTTCAAAAAGCGCAAGAAGGTCTTACAGGTGCCCTTTCTAAATTCATGAGTATCGTAGAAAACTATCCCGATTTGAAAGCAAATCAGAATTTCACAGAATTACAAGCACAACTAGAAGGAACCGAAAATAGAATTACAGTAGAAAGAATGAAATTCAACGAATCAGTAAAGGATTACAATACATACATTCGTCAATTCCCGAACAATATGACTTCCGGAATGTTTGGATTTCAAAAGAAAGGTTATTTTGAAGCTTCTGCCGGTGCAGATAAAGCCCCTAGCGTTAAATTCTAAAAAAATGGCAAAAGATTTGTTTAACGAGGCTCAGCAAAAAGCGATCGTAGATTCTATAAAAGCAGCAGAACTAAATACTTCGGGTGAAGTGCAGGTCCATATTGAAAATACTTGTAAAAAAGAAGTGATGGACAGAGCAACCGAAGTTTTTAAAGTGCTCAATATGCATAAAACAAAATTGAGAAATGGAGTTTTGTTTTATTTGGCTGTTAAGGATAAAAAATTTGCAATACTTGGCGATGCCGGTATTAATGCGTTGGTACCTCCCAATTTTTGGGAATCCATTAAAGACAATATGCAAAGTGAATTTCGTGAGGGAAGGTTTACAGAAGGATTGTGTGAAGGGATTCGGAAAGCAGGAGAGCAGCTTAGGAGCCATTTCCCTTACCAATCAGATGATGTTAATGAATTGCCCGATGATATTTCATTTTCCAATAATTAAAAATAGAGAATCTAACTTAATCTCTTGATTTTACTGTGCTAAAAAAGGCCGCCTTTATTCTTTTCTTCTATCTGTTTGCTTCCATCATTGGTATGCACGCACAAGACATCCCCAAAAAACCGGAACCTCCGAGATTGGTGAACGATTTTGCAGGAATTCTTTCTGGAGGAGGAGGAGATGCACTAGAAACAAAACTAAGAAATTACAACGATTCCACCTCCACTCAAATTGTAGTAGTTACTGTAACAAGTTTGAATGGTTATGCCATTGATGACTTTTCCGTTCGCCTGGCGGAAGGTTGGCATATTGGACAAAAGGGTAAAAATAACGGACTTCTTATTTTAGTGGCACCGAAAGAACATAAAATGAGAATTGAGGTAGGTTATGGCTTAGAAGCATTTATTCCGGATGCAAAAGCAAAATGGATTGAAGACAATATCATGAAACCTGCCTTTAAACAAGGTAATTATACGGCTGGTATTGATGGTGCTGTCAATGAAATAATGAACAAAGCCTCTAGTGCATACAAACGGGATGGCTCAGAAACAGACAAAAAATCTTCTAAGAGTTCCAATTGGTTGGTCTGGATTTTTGTCATCGTATTTATTTTATTTAGTATCTTTAGAAAACGTGGTGGCGGTTATTCAAGGTATTCTTCGGGAGGTACATTTTATGGAGGAGGAGGTTTTGGCGGTGGAAGCTCAGGAGGAAGCAGTTTTGGCGGTTTCGGAGGCGGGAGTTTCGGCGGTGGAGGCGCAAGCGGTGACTGGTAATTAATTTTAGCTTTGAGATTCAAAAACAAAATATAATGTCAAGATTTCTATCATTCTTATTTTCATTTTTTTTAATTGGTAATATTATACTGGCTCAGAAAGCAATTGTAGTGCCGCCAAGACCAGAACCCAAAAGACTGGTAAATGATATGGCCAATTTACTGCAAGAGACTAAAAGAACAGAAGCGCTGGAATACAAGCTCTCAAAACTCAACGATTCTCTTGGGATCGAAATATTTGTTGTAACTGTAAAATCACTTAGGAATATCGAGGTGGGCGCTTATACAAAGGAGCTTGCCGATAGCTGGGAAGATGCGAATGACAAAGAAAATGGCATTTTTATTCTTTACGATTTTGATGATCGTGGATACGCAATCATTCCAGGAACTAAATTCAAAGAAAAATTCAATACTGTTATTATAAAAAAAATAGAAGCGCATTATCTGAAACCGCATTTTAAAAAGAAAGAATACTATGAAGGTTTCAATGTTGCTGCCGATGCTATTGCCGATCACATTACCGGAAAACTTACTGATAACGAATTAAAAACAGACGACGAATACAGTATTTACCTGATTACACTTGGAATATTTTTCTTCTTTCTTATCTTCTTTCCCATATATCAATATACTCAGTTTAGAAAACATCACTTCGGGACCAAAAAGATTGGTTTCGTTTCTGCTTTCATGCTAATGAATCATTTAAAACCTGCCCACAGTACTTTTGATGATTTCAGGAAAGGGAAAGGCCCTTTTGCAGTAAGAGGGTCTAAAGTAACAAGTTTCGGAGGAGGAGCCGGTGGAAGTTGGGGAGGTTGGTAATATCCAAATTTTGAAAATACCATCAACGTTTTTAATAGCTTCATATAGCGTACTTTAAGAATTTATAGGTTCAATTCTTACCCACATTTTTTGTATATTTAGTATCCTATATATCAAATAACGAATCTTGCTAAAAGCAAAAATGATATGAACCCAGAAGCGAATTTCATAGTGTTAAGAGATCATGTATTGTTCAAACAACTTACGTTCAAAGAATGCAATCAACTTAATATTGTATCAGGGTTTCTTAAACCCAAAAAAAATGAATATGTATATTTTGACAAGTTCAGTCATGATCGCCTTTATTTTCTAAAAAGAGGTTATATAAAAATCGGATACTTCGACGAACAAGGAAACGAAGTAGTAAGGGAAGTTCTGAAAGAAGGTGATATTTTCGGTCAAATTGGGCTCGAAAGATACGACCATGAAGGTGAATTTGCACAAGCCATCAAAGGAGAGGCTTCCATCTGTAGCTTTACGATTGCAGATTTTGAAGAAATATTGAAAAAACGACCTGACTTGGCTATTTCCTTTACCAAATTAGTAGGATTGAAATTCAAAAAACTACAAAACAGGTTGACCAATATTGTATACAAAGATGTAAAACAAAGGTTAATCGTTTTCTTTATTACATTTTCTGAAAACAACAACCCCGATAAAAATGATAAAATTATTATTCAAAACTATCTTACACATGCTGAAATAGCCAGTTTAATTGGTTCTACACGACAAACGGTAACAACACTTATCAATAAAATGGAAGAAGACGGCATCTTATATTTTGAACGCAAACAAATTCTTATACCAAGTTTTAAAAAATTAAAAATGTACTCAATCGCATAATTTTTTAAAAATTAACCCTCAGTTGATTCCAATATATATTTTCTCCTCTTTGCTAAATAAAAATGCTCCGGAGAAATATTCGCCGGAGCATTTTCCTATTCGCACTAAAACTAATTATTTTTTATCTACTTCTTCGTAATCTACATCCGTTACCGTATCCTGATTACTTGTGTTTGTGTTGGCATTATTTGAGTTCTCCGCATTTCCTGCAGGTCCTTCCGGATTTTGAGTAGCTGCATACATTTCCTGAGAAGCATTTTGCCATGCAGCATTCAACGCTGTTAATCCTGCATCGATTCCTGCCGCATCTTTGTTTGTATGAGCCATTTTCAATTGCGTTAAGGCAGACTCAATTGCAGATTTATTCCCTGCTGAAAGTTTTTCTCCGTATTCCTTCAGTTGTTTTTCCGACTGAAAGATAAGGCTATCTGCCTGATTAACTTTTTCAATAAGCTCTTTTGCCAATTTATCGGACTCTTCGTTGGCTTTTGCTTCATTGCGCATTTTCTCAATTTCAGCATCTGTAAGCCCACTAGACGCTTCGATTCTTATTTTTTGTTCCTTGCCTGTTCCTTTATCTTTCGCAGAAACATTCAAAATACCATTCGCATCAATATCAAATGTTACTTCAATCTGAGGAACTCCTCTCATAGAAGGAGGTAAATCACCTAAGATAAATCTTCCGATGGTTCTGTTGTCTTTTGCCAACGGACGTTCTCCTTGAAGTACATGTATTTCAACCGAAGGTTGATTATCGGCAGCAGTAGAGAATACCTCTGACTTTTTAGTCGGAATGGTTGTATTTGATTCAATGAGCTTCGTAAATACTCCTCCCATTGTTTCAATTCCCAAAGACAAAGGTGTCACATCCAGCAACAATACGTCTTTTACTTCTCCCGTTAAAACACCACCCTGAATAGCCGCTCCAATGGCAACCACTTCATCAGGGTTTACTCCTTTGGAAGGTTTTTTCCCAAAGAATTTCTCAACTTCTTCCTGAATTCTCGGGATACGAGTAGACCCACCCACCAATATTACTTCATTGATTTTATCTAAAGAAAGTCCACTATTTTTGAGTGCTCTTTTGCAAGGCTCTAACGTGCGTTGAATAAGATCATCGCACAATTGCTCAAATTTAGCTTTCGTCAATTTTCTCACCAAATGTTTTGGAATTCCATCTACCGGCATAATATACGGCAGATTGATTTCAGTTTCATTGCTACTTGAAAGTTCTATTTTCGCTTTCTCAGCAGCTTCTTTCAGACGTTGTAACGCCATAGGATCTTTTCTCAAATCGATTTTCTCATCGTTGATAAATTCCTGTGCCAACCAATCAATAATTTTATGATCGAAATCGTCTCCACCCAAATGCGTATCTCCGTCCGTTGATTTTACCTCGAATACACCATCTCCTAACTCCAAAATTGACACATCAAACGTACCTCCACCAAGGTCAAATACAGCGATTACCGAATCCTGATTTTTCTTATCCAACCCATACGCCAATGCAGCCGCAGTAGGTTCATTGATAATACGTTTTACATCAAGTCCTGCAATTTGCCCGGCCTCTTTAGTGGCTTGTCTTTCTGCATCGTTAAAATAAGCAGGCACCGTAATAACAGCCTCTGACACAGTAGTACCTAAATAATCTTCTGCCGTAGTCTTCATTTTCTGAAGAATCATAGCCGAAAGCTCTTGTGGCGTATACAAACGATCACCTATACGAACACGTGGCGTGTCGTTTGGTCCTTGCTCCATTACATAGGTAATGTTTTTCAACTCATTTCCGGCTTGAGAGAATTTTTTTCCCATAAACCGTTTAATCGATTGAATCGTATTTTTGGGATTGGTAATCGCTTGCCTTTTAGCAGGATCTCCTACTTTGCGCTCACCATTGCCATTGTCCAAAAATGCTACAATAGAAGGCGTAGTTCTACGACCTTCACTGTTTGGAATCACAACCGGCTCATTACCTTCCATTACGGCCACGCAAGAGTTGGTAGTTCCTAAGTCTATACCAATAATTTTTCCCATAACTCTATATTTTAAAATTTTCTATTTAAGTCCTATTCTCTACAAACAAGGGTTATGCCATGTAGGTAAATAATCTCTTATTATGACATTATGACAGAATTAGGAAATAAATTAACAACAAATTAGCAATATTAAACCATACTCTGCTAATTTTGACTTATTACTAACTGGAATAAATCTTATGTTGAATATTGTCTTATTTGGTCCTCCCGGTGCAGGGAAAGGTACACAAAGTGAAAAATTAATTGCCAGGTACAATCTTATTCATTTGTCCACCGGCGATCTTTTCAGAAAACATTTAGGAGAAGGTACAGAATTGGGCAACCTGGCTCAAAAATATATGAAAGAGGGGAAATTGGTACCTGATGAAGTTGTCATCGGAATGGTAGAACAAAAAATTAAAGAAAATCCAACCGCCAATGGCGTCATCTTCGACGGATTTCCACGAACTGTTCCACAAGCCGAAGCACTTGATCGGTTATTGAATGCTCAAAACACCCCCATTTCAGGTATGGTAGCCTTAGAGGTAGAAGAAGAAGAGTTAAAGAAAAGGATAAGAGAGCGAGGCAAAACATCAGGTCGTGCCGACGATCAAGAGGAAGATAAAATTAATACCCGTATCAAGGTGTACCTGGACGAAACATTACCGGTAGCTAAATTTTACGAAAAGCAAGGGAAATACTATGCTATTAAAGGTATCGGTGCAGTCGAAGATATCTTTGCTCATATTTGCGACAAGATTGATTCCTTTAAAAAATAAATACTTGTTTTTTTAGCGCACGTTTATTTATAAATTTAACTCTATGAATAAACGTGCTTTATTTTTAATTCCCAACGTATGAAAATTGCTATACACGGCAGACCAATTAAAGATGAGGCGATAAGTTCTATTCAGATTATGTTTGATTATATCAAAAAACAAAAACTGGACATACAACTGCATCATTCCTTTAAGCTTATTTTAGAAAAAAAGGGGATTACCAACATAGATTATCCTACCTATAGCAGCAGAGAAAATTTATTTGACGCGGATTTCATGGTGAGTGTGGGAGGCGATGGCACTCTTCTGGAAGCCATTACGTACGTTGGAGAAAGGGGGATTCCCATATTAGGAATTAACACAGGGAGACTTGGTTTTTTGGCCACTACTTCCAGAGAAGAGATAGGAAAGGCAATTGATTGCCTTCTTGCCGGAGAGTATAAAATAAAAGAACGTACCCTTATCAAACTTATTAATGGAGAACAATGGTTCAATGGTTTCAATTATGGTTTAAATGAATTTGCAATTCTAAAACGCGATACATCGTCTATGATTGTTGTGCATACCTATGTTGACAACGAATACCTTAATTCTTATTGGGCGGATGGTTTATTAATTTCCACACCAACAGGTTCAACAGGTTATTCATTGAGCTGTGGAGGACCTTTGGTTGCTCCGGGATCAAACGATTTTATTGTAGCCCCTGTAAGTCCACATAACCTGAACGTCAGACCTCTTATTGTATCCGACGATACCACCCTTTCGTTTGAAATAGAAAGTAGAAGTAACAACTTTCTGATTTCCTTTGACTCGCGTTCTGTAAAAGTACCTGCCAATATTAAACTTGTAATCAAAAAAGCTGATTTCAAAATAAAATTGGTTGAATTAAAAAATTACAATTATTACGAAACATTAAGGAAAAAGCTAAATTGGGGTTTAGACCTTAGAAACTAGCTATAATGGATAAAACCAGGTTAAAACATTACATCATTCGATCCTTGAAATGTTTCAATATAGTTTCATAATGAAAAGAAATAATTGTAATTTTTTTATTTATTAATCTTGCGATTATTCCCAAATAAGTTTTGAAATTCGTACAATTAAATATATCTTTGTAATTAAGGTGTCTTATGATTAAACGTTTACAGAATATGAACAGGTTATACAAATTAGTACTTTTGACATTTTTATTTTCCCTTTTCTTAGTACTTGATACAATGGCTCAAGGCTTCAATCCCAAAAATAGGTATTGGAGTATTGGGATGAGTATGAATGTTATGAATTATGTTGGAGATGTAGATCCAGGACCAAGTTTTATTAGTCCTGGGATAAAAGGTACCCGGTATAATTTCGGGGCTTTTGTGGAAAGAAGAATTGCGCCACGAGTTACATTGAGAGGAGGCTTTGCGGTTGGACGGATTGCCGGAAGTGACTGGCAGAACTCATCCTACTCTTTGAAAGGAGGAGATGTATACAGAAAGGCACGTAACCTGTCGTTTGTAAACGAAATCTTTGAAGTAAAAGGCGATGTAGTCATAGACTTGATTGAACATAGAGGCAGGTATCAAAAGAGACCTGATTTTGTTCCTTATGTTTTCATAGGACTGGCTTATTTTCATCATAATCCACAGGCAAAAGTTGATTTAGGCAATGGTACACAAACTTATAACCTAAGAGATTACCATACCGAAGGACAAGGGTTAGGAATAGCCGGAACTCCGAAAGAATACAGTTTAAATCAAATTGCTTTACCTTTAGGAATAGGACTTCGTTACAAATTATCAAAACAACTTGATTTAGCTTTCGAAATCGGCTGGAGATTTACTACGACCGATTATTTGGATGATGACGGGGGTGTGTATGTAGACAAAAGTGCCCTCTATACTGCTATGACAGCGAAATACGGGGCTGCTAAAGCAAAAGATGCCGTTTTATTATCTGATATGTCCTGGCAACATGTAGGGGATGCCAATCTTCCTCAGCAAACTATTACTACTCAAGTAGTAGATGCCAACAACCCTAGCAATAATTTTACAGATGTAACACTTGCTGTTGGTGGAGGTGTCAGTGGAAACAGAAGAGCAAAATCGGATAACCGTAAAGACGGCTATATTGTAACAGGTCTTCACTTGAGCTATATCATTCCAACTAAAGTTATCTGCCCAAAATTCAGATAATTCAACTGGCAATATAATTCGTAAAATAACGTTATATTTGCATGCTGTTTAAATTTAAGTATGCATTGCTTTATAAATAAATACTTCAAAAAAACAGGAAAGATTAGTCTTCCTGTTTTTTTATTTTTACTACTTTCTATTGATTATAATTCATTTGGTCAAAAACATGAGTTTGGAATAGGGGCAGGAGGTTTCACCTACGTAGGGGATATTAATCCAAGATTTAGGCTCGCAAATTATAGGCCGGGAGGAATGCTATTCTATCGTTACAACTCCGCTAACCGATACACCGCCATAAGAGTTGGAGTATCGATAGGGCAATTAGCAGGAAGTGAAGATAAATCGAAACAAGCAGTACCTGAAGTACGACAAGCCAGTTTTACGTCTTCTATCGATGAACTATCTGTCATGGGAGAATACAATTTCATAAACTACCGTGATAAGAAACAATTGCTAAAGTTCAGCCCCTATATGACAGCTGGATTAGCAATTTTTGCCAGTAATCCTGTAGTAAAATCTAATTCCAACCCAGAAAGTTCAGGTACTCAAAATGCCAATATTGCCTTACCATTTGGCGTTGGTATAAAATTTATTTTGAGCAAATATTGGAATTTAAATACAGAATTTATTGCTAGAAAGACTTTTACAGATTATCTCGATGGAATTAGCAACGGTCAAATAGGCACCAAGAGTACCGGTAATCCACTGGATACCGATTGGTACTTCTATACTGGTATTTCGGTGAGTTATACCATTTATGGTGTAAAATGTCCTCAAGCGTTAAATTATTAACCCTGAATTTTTATTAAGGATATCCTTTCGTAGATTCGCACCTTGGAATGAAAAGTATTAATGAGCCTGATTGACACTATTGATAAAAGCAGAATACCGGAACATGTTGCCATAATCATGGATGGCAATGGAAGATGGGCAAAAAAGAAAGGAGCTTTAAGAATCTTTGGACATCAAAATGCTGTTAAATCTGTTAGAGATGTAATTGAAGCTGGGGCAGAATTGCTTGTTAAATACATTACCTTATATGCATTCTCTACTGAAAACTGGGGTAGACCGAAAGAAGAAGTAAATGCTCTCATGGAATTGCTTGTTTCTACTCTTCGGTCGGAAATAAACGAACTCCATAAAAACAATGTTCGCCTCATCACCATTGGCAACATAGCCGATTTACCTCCAATATGTCAGCAACAACTTCAAGAGTCAAAAGACATAACAGCACAAAATTCAGGACTCACCCTTATTTTAGCATTGAGTTACAGTGGCAGGTGGGAAATATCGGAAGCAATCAAAAAAATTTCTCAGCAAGTAAAAGCAGGTCTTTTGGAACCAGAAAATATAAGTGAAGAAGTCATCAGTTCAAATCTGGCTACAAAAGGCATCCCTGACCCTGAATTATTAATTCGTACAAGCGGCGAAATGAGAATAAGCAATTTTTTGCTTTGGCAAATTGCTTATTCCGAGTTGTATATAACAGACGTATTGTGGCCTGACTTTCGAAAAAAGAATTTTTTTGAAGCAATTCTTGATTTTCAAAGAAGAGAACGAAGATTTGGCAAAACAAGCGAACAAATAGACCATAGCGAGAGCAAATGAATAAGTATATAATTTTAACTTTCGGTTTACTGATTTCTACTATTGCCTTTGGTCAAAAGAAAAAAGACACAAACTACAAAAGTCCTACAGAATACATTATTGGTGAAATAACGGTTAGCGGTGTGCAGTTTTTAGATCCAAGTGCCATTATTGCCATTACCAATTTAAAACCTGGTGACAAAATAAACATTCCCGGAGACCAGATCAGCAACGCCATTAAACGAATTTGGGACCAAGGTCTGATAGGCGATGTAGAAGTAAATATTGTGAAAATTGAAGGCAATGTCATTTATCTTGATTTTTTATTAAAAGAAAGACCCCGGCTTTCTAAATATGTTTTTAACAAGGGAGTGAAAAAAAGTGAAAAAGATGACCTTCTTGAAAAAATTGATCATACAAGAGGGACTGTAGTAAACGATGCGATGATTAAAAATGCCCAGAAAAAAATTAGAAATTTTTATCTCGAAAAAGGCTATTACAATGCGGTGGTTTCCATTCTTCCGGTAAAAGATTCCCTTCTGGACAATAACATTTACTTATCGGTAACGGTGAACAAAAACAAAAAAGTAAAAGTTAAGAATATTTACTTTCATGGCAACGAAGAATTAACTGCGAAGGATTTAAAAAAGAAAATGAAGAAAACAAAAGAGCAAAGACTTTATACGTTTTTTGTATCTTCTAAATTTATCAAAAAACAATACGAAGCAGACAAAGAAAAAATAATTGAGTACTATAATTCGAAAGGCTTTAGAGATGCCGTTATTGTAAAAGACAGTATTTCTGTATACAAGGACAATAAAATAAACTTAGACATTACCATTGACGAAGGCAAAAAATATTATTTCAGAAACTTTACATGGAAAGGTAATTATTTGTATAGCTCCGGAAGATTAGACAGTATTTTAAATATCAAAAAAGGTACCCTTTATAATGCGGACCTTTTGCAGAGGAGGATAAACTTCAATCCTAATGGAGTGGATATCGGCTCCCTTTATATGGACAATGGTTATCTTTTCTATAATTTAGAACCTGTTGAATTTGTAGACGGTGATTCTATTGATATAGAAATGAGAATATACGAAGGCAAACCGGCTATCATAGACAAGATAACAATTAGTGGGAACACGAAAACCCATGACCACGTTATCCTGAGAGAATTAAGAACTGTTCCAGGAGAAAAATTCAGCCGTTCTGATTTAATACGATCTCAAAGAGAACTGTCTACATTAGGGTATTTTGACCCCGAAAAGGTTGACATAAATCCAGTACCTAATCCGGCAAAAGGTACTGTAGACATTCATTATAAAGTGACAGAGAAACCAAGTGATCAAATCCAACTATCCGGAGGTTGGGGCGGAGGATCAAGAACCTCTTCATACGGTTACGGAGGTCTAACAGGAACATTAGGTTTGGTATTTAACAACTTCTCTATAAGAAATATTACCAAATTTAAAACTTGGGATCCTTTGCCGGCAGGTGACGGACAAAGATTTAGCATTAACTTTCAATCGAATGGTAGAATGTACCAAAACTATTCTACTTCCTTTATGGAGCCTTGGTTTTTAGGCAAAAAACCGATCTCTTTTAATGTGAGTCTCAATCATTCAAACAGCAATGCCTACGATACTAAAACAGCCAAGTACGATCAACATTTGGATATTACTAGTTTTACTACAGGTCTGGGTCGTAGGCTTAAAAAACCAGATGATTTTTTTACTTTACAAAACAGTCTTACTTATTCTCGTTATCACTACCGAAATTACGGTAATTATAGCAGGATTGGAATTGATACAGGGTTTTCAACCAACATTTCCTTTAACACAACTCTTTCCAGAAATAGCATAGATGAATTCAACTTTCCTACCAAAGGATCAAGCATTGCACTTCACGTGTCACTTACGCCGCCCTGGTCACTTTTTGATGGAATAAATTATGCCAACCCCAATTTGGCTCCCTCCACCCGATACAAATTTGTGGAATACCATAAATGGGGCTTTGACAGCGATTGGTATGCTACCCTCATCCCCGGTAAAAAAAGAAATTTGGTGATTCGTGCTAAAACCAACTTTGGCTTTATTGGCTCTTATCGGGCCATTACTGGCATTGGGCCATTTGAACGGTACGTAATGGGAGGAAATGGTATGTTTGGGTACTATGGTGCCATTGGTACGGACTTCATTGGATTAAGGGGATACCAATCGTATGCTTTACCTTATGGAAAATACAGCTCAGTGGGTGGAACAGTTTTCGATAAATTTACAATGGAAATACGTTATCCAATTGCTACCAGCCAAGCGTTATCCTTATCTATTCTTGGATTTTTTGAAGCAGGAAATGTTTGGGATACTCCTAATAAATTTAGCCCCTTTGATGTGTACAGATCTGCCGGAGTGGGCGCTCGAATCTTTATGCCTGCTTTCGGACTGATAGGCCTTGATTATGGATTTCCGATGGATTTAATACCTGGTCAATCCATTAATCCAGGTGGTAATCCGCATTACAAACCGGTATTTACCTTCACTATTGGTCAACAGTTACGATAAAATAATTAACTTTAATAAGATATTTACCATTTCGTCGTTTCAAACCTAGTTAATTTTAACCGATGAAAAATATACTCTTCTTCGTATTTATACCACTTGCCTTCATAGTGCAAACCTCTGCTTATGGTCAGAAGTTTGGGTACATTGACTCAGAATATATTATGAGTAAAATGCCCAAGTATGCTGAAGCACAAAAAGAGCTCAACAAATCTTCTGAAGCATGGCAAAGAGAATTGGACAAGATGAGGGTTCAAACGGAAGACCTCCGCAAAAAATACCAAGCGGAAGAGGTATTGCTAACAGAAGAAATGAGAAAAGAGCGTCTGGATACAATTGCTGCAAAGGAAAAAGCAATGCGGGAGTTTCAGAAAAAAGTATTTGGGTTTGATGGCATGCTTTTTCTTAAAAAACAAGAATTGATAAAACCGGTACAAGATAAAATCTTTGAAGCAGTGGCAAAAGTGGCAAAAGAAAAACAGTTGCAGATAATTTTTGACAAATCGGGAGACTTAGTAATGATTTATACAAATCCTGTACACGACTATTCCGATTATGTACTTGAGAAATTGGGACTTGGGGATAAAAACGATGTACCTGACAACGACCGTTATAACAACAAATATTAGGTAAATAGCAAGAAAGGTATAATATTTGCAAAAAAGATATAAATCAAATTTTACAATAATGAAAAACAAATTAATATTACTGGTAGCCATCGCAATGATGACAAGCTTCCATTCTTTTGCACAAACAACTTCACATCATACCAAAATTGGTTACACCAATCTTGAATATATTCTTAGTCTTCTTCCAGATACCAAAAGAATTGAATCGGAACTGCAAACCTATGAAAAACAACTGAAAGCTCAGATGGATTCTAAAATGGCAGAGTTCGAAAAAAAATACCAAGACTATGAGAAAGGTAAATCTTCAGGTCTGATGTCCGATGTGATAAAAGCAGATAAAGAAAAAGAACTTACTGGACTTCAAGCTTCCATTAAAGAATTTGAAGAAACTGCTCAATCTTCTTTACAAAAGAAACAAGCTTCTTTATTGGAACCAGTCTTAGATAAAATTCAAAAATCAATAGAAAGAGTAGCCGCTGCAAATGGCTTTACTTATATTTTAAGCACTCATGCCGATTATGGTGGTTCTGCGATCATTTTGTTTGCAAAAAACAAAGATGAGGATATATCAAATCTTGTATTAAAAGATCTTGGTGTAACACCTCCCGCACCTGCTGCTACACCTACAAGTGGAGCCAACGGAGTAACGCCTCCTAAAAGTACTGCTCCTGCTACAGGCGGTACTAAATAATTGTATTTGCACAGATACTTATTTAAAAAGAGTCGTAACAAATGCGACTCTTTTTTTTGTTAAAAATTTGTACCTTTCTTCTTTACTGCATTCTAACTATGTATAAACAACCTCCTTTTCTAAATCAAAATGATACGGTAATCCTCATAGCCCCTGCTAAAAATTTTGAGGCGAAAGAAATGGCTGCCTCGATTCAACTTTTAGAAAGTTGGGGATTAAATGTTATAGAAGGGAAACATCTTTATAAGACATATTACCAGTTTGCCGGCACGGATCAGGAAAGAAAATACGATCTCCAAAAGGCTCTGAATGATCCAACAATCAAAGCGATTTTTTGTGCACGAGGGGGATACGGAACGGCGCGCATTATTGATGCCGTCAATTTTAATCTCTTTGTCAAAAATCCAAAATGGGTCATCGGATTTAGTGATATAACCGTTTTACATGCTTGCATACAAAACCATAAAATTCAAAGTATACATGGCCTGATGCCTTTATTATTCGGCACTCCAGGATATGAATCTTCCGTATTAAAACTTCGGGAAGTACTAT
>DATHPH010000039.1:0-6890 GCA_035484095.1 Cytophagaceae bacterium
CCTGCACAAACGAAAGAAATGGCTTCATTGTACGCCAAACGCTCCAGGTCTTTATCTGTAAGAGGAACAATGACCGGTTCACCCAACGTACCTGAAGTAGTAACGTAATCAATAATCTTACTTTTATCTACGCAGATAAAATCCTGGTTCCGTAATTGAACTTCGTCTTTCGTCGTAAATGGAATAAGCGAGAGGTCTTCAATTGTTTTAATTTTAGAAACATCAATATTATTTTTAAAAAATAATTCTGCATAAAATTTTGAATTATTTTGTAAATATTGCAGCGCATCCGGAAGTTTAGATTCTTGCCACTTTTTTATTTCTTCTTTTGGCTTTGTTTCTATTAAAGGGTAAAACATGAACTTATTTGTATTGTTTGTGATTCGAATATTGACCAATTCCACCTTGTCCTGTCTCCTGAAAAGACACAATGTATTTTATTATTACAGAAACAACGTTGAAAATTTCTTTTAACCCATTTTCATTAAAAATTATCAGAACATCCGATTTACTTAAAGCCTTTTGACATTCTCGTTAAGTAAATCAGAATATATAATTTCATTAATAATAATTCCTTAACTCTTTTAGGAAATTCTACTCCCCATTTTTTAATCGTTATACCAAAAACATATAGATCATTTCCGAACCAACGTATAAATACGATTAGCAGTATTTTTTTTTACCCTCTGTTTGCATTAGTCTTTCTTTTCGATCACTACAAAAGCTACTGCCATCAATTTCACATGTGAAAGCGTAATGTAAATACTAACCTTCCCCAATTTATCCAAATATACTTTAGTTTCTCCCTTAATAATCAAATCAGGTTTCCCAAGAGCATCGTTTATCACTTCTATTTCATTAAAAGCCATACCACCTCTCCAACCCGTCCCCAATGCCTTAAAGAAAGCTTCTTTGGCCGCATACCTAACGGCATAGTGCTCTGCTTTATTTGTTTTCGATTCGCAATATTCTTTTTCATTTTTGGTATAAACCTTTTCAACAAAGCCTCGCTCCGCTTCTATATTTTTTTTTATCCTATCTACTTCGATTATGTCTGTTCCTATTCCTACAATCATTGGAGTAAATTTTCATTACAAGTCTGCACTGCTTTTTTTAAATATTCAATTTCATTATCCCTCGGCACTTCTTTTGCAAGTGCTGTTTGATAATATTTCAGTGCCATTGCAAAATCTTTTTCATTGCCTTTGTAATAATCTCCTATTAGCCAATAAGTATAATAAAACTCAGGATTGGTGGAAATAAAGTTTTCAATATAGTCTTTGTTCACCTTCCATTTTTTTCCTTTATTTTCTATAAACTGTTGTTTGTATTTTTTATATAAAAGAAAATTTTCATAGTCTCTTGATCGCAAAAAAGAGTCTTCCGGAATTGTTAAATTCTGTTCGGTAATTTCAGTTGAAGCAGTTTTTGGTGAAGATACGGAAAATACTTTTCTTAAATCATAAGCCACATATTCTCCAAGTTGAAAAGGGTTGGCAGACACCCAAACCAGTTTTTGTTTTGGTTTAAAAATGACAGAATGATGCGCGATTAATTGATTAATGGCTTTTTCATTTCCCATTCCAATAGCTACATCGTCCACCCCTCTCCTGTCTCTCAGAATGGTGGCAACAAGCCTTTCATTCAATTTATCATAACGACTCAACAGTTGTTGTAATCGCTTATAACGGTATACGGAAGAACGTTCTTTCGTATTTTCCATTTTACAAAATAGAGTTCCTTGAAAATGATTAGAACATAAAATCTGATTCCCTTTTGTTTCATACAAATCAATTTTAGAAGGAGATTTTTCTATAATGTATGTTTTGTCATCTTCTGCAGAACCAATCATAATAGACTCTGAGACGAACGTTTTTCTCTTTTCAGCAATCGAATAGGCTTCTTTTATATTCGAAGAATATTGAAGAATCTCCCTTGCTAAAATGGAAATGGGAGTAGCAGAACCTACAGGTATATCTGATTTTGCAGCATTTAGTGTAACCGTTAATCCTTTTTCGTTCATGCCGGAAACTACACCCGTAAAACCTGCCCAGGTTATGAACATTAATTTATAACCGGAATCCGGTTTAATAAAACACACGATTTTATCTTTCGCAAAATCTTCGCCAACAAAAAAATCAAAATTTCTTCCAATTATTAAAGCACTATCTTCTGTACGGCCATCCCAGGAGGAAAAAGAGGTACAACCCGGAATCAGGTTTTTATCTTGCAATGCATGACCTATATCATGCGCTGCATGATAATTTAAAAGCCGCTCATAATTTGATCCTATAAAATCATAACGTGAGGAAGCGGAAAAGGATACTCCATATATTTCTTTTTTATATTCTTCTGGCACATAATCATCAATATCGCGGTTAAACCAAACAATAAAATATTTCAAAAAATTAAGATATAATTTTGAAGGAATAAGTTTTTTTATTTGTCCTACAAACTCATCTTCCTGCCTTACAACCATTTCTTTGGCAAGCTTCCCATGTACAACTCCTCTTTCAAATGCTTCGCCTTCCAGGTACATTTCCCAGATGCCTTGCTTATTTTTTTTTAACCAATTGTTTCCTAACACATAGAAATCTTCTCCTACTTTTTTACGTTCCCATTTTAAAACCTCAGAATTAGTATTTATAGGTACATCAATAGAAATTCCAAAATTGTAATAGAGTATCAAAAGAGAAAAAAGCACGAATATAAATACTCCTGTATACTTTAACACCTTAAAAATAATTTTCAAAAACTGTTTCATTGTTTATGTTTTCTAATACAAAAAATCATATTCGAGGTAAATTGAGTATTGTCCAAAATATCTACTGATACAGGATATCCCATTGTAGCAGAAAGTATTTTTTCTTTAGAAGTAAAACACAATTTTGAAATTGTCACTTTATTAAATTTAAATATTTTTGTAGAGAAAAACTCTGTCAACTTCGTTCCTTTATGTCTTTGGGTCAACTCACTATTGCCATCTCGTATTATCATAATTCCGTCTTCCTTCAGATGATCCAAGCACTTTCGTATCAATAGTTCCTGGTTGTGTTCGTCCAAATAATGTAATACATCGTTTATGATAATAGCATCACACAGTTGATAATTATACTCAAGTACATCGCTGCATTGAAAATTCAACTTTTCAGTTCTTAACGAACCATTTTGTGCGATCCTTATTTTTTCTTCATCGTAATCGATACCGACAATTTCTCTTTCGTCTGATGTCAAACTAAGCATATAGGATAAATAACCGTACCCACATCCTACATCAAAAATTTTCCCTTTTAAAGGAACCAGTTCATGAAATACTTTGTAATTATTTTCCAATCCGGTTTTTATTCTGGTATACCATTCCAGGACAGGACCTTTGAAAATATAGTTTTTAATAAGTTTACCCCTGTAAAAGGCAGTATCAGGAATTTCACTTCTTTTTTGTTGATAGTGTTTTATAAAAACATCCAGGTTTCCATAAGGAATAAGGCTTATATTTTTCTTTAGTATATCAACTATCAAATCCTCGCCAAGTTTTCTTTCTGTAAAAAGAACAATGGAACAAAGTCGACGGATGAAAATAAGTGAATGTTTTTTAATTTGATCTTTTGAAAATACCAGACCTGCAATTTTAAAATAACACAAGCCCAATCCAAAATATACCGACGATCCAAAAGCAAAAAGCAGTGAGTAGATTGTAATTGGAAGTTTTCTTTTTTTAATTCTTCCTAATATAAACACATCGTATAAAAATGGTTGAACGATTAACGAAATAAATACAATGCAAGAGATTCCGATAATAGTAACGAAAGCCAGTGATTGTAAGGCAGGATGCTTTGCAATTATTAAAACTCCAATTCCTACGATGGTAGTAAAAGCCGATAGAAATATAGAATTACGATACGAAGCCAATGTATTTTCTCCGTATTTGTATTGCTGTTCCAATCCATCAATGGTGAAAATACTGTAATCATCGCCAAGACCAAAAATGAATGTACAAATGATAATGTTTACTATGTTAAATTTAAATCCTGATAGTCCCATGATTCCTAAAATCCACACCCAACTTATCATCATAGGTAAAAACGCTAGAAGTGCTAATTCAATTCTTCCATAGGACAGAAACAAAAAAACAAAAACCAGCACAGCGCATAAAATAATAATTAAATTAAAATCTTCGTTTAAAATTTTTGCTACCATTTTTGACATGGATCCTCTGTCTACAACAAAAGTTTCATTTGACTTTTCAAATGCCTGATAAACCTTCTGAATAGAATCTTTACTAACCTTCAATGTCGTAATAACCGAATATTCATTTTCCAATTCATTTACATATTCTTGCAGAAACATTTTTATAATTTTAGCTTCCGACTTTTTATCGTTGGGATTAAATTCTTTTTCCAATAAGCGAAGTGTTTGATCAAATGCTGTTTCTTTAAAATGAAAGCGTTTACCATATTTATAAAAATCAGACTTCAATTTTTCTACTTTTTCAAGAGACCAAAACTCTTTCCACTTTTTCACCTTCTCTATTTTCTCTTTTGAAGACAAAAGTAGAACTCCAACATTTGAATATTTTTTTACAATGTTTTCCTGGTGTAATTTTTCAACAATAGCTATTGAAGAAGCGTTTTTACGAAGTGCCTCATCCAGCGTAGTGGCGTTTGAAACCAGAAAAACAGAAGTTAATTTATAGTTTATTAACTTATCCAAATTATTTTCAGCTTGCTGCAACTCAGGTGTAACGTAACTAATTTTTGTAAGATTGGTTTCAAACCCAACTTTGTTGTACGAAAAAGAAAACAATACAGTAAGGATAAGTACCAACCCCAGAAGAAATTTATTTTTGTGATAAGCATAGGAAGTGATTTTATCTAAAAAGACCGTTTTATGAAAAGTAGTATCCTTTTTTTCGAATGATTTCACCAAAGGAGGAAGCACAATCAGGCAACAAAATACTGCTCCCAATAAACTTAGTGCTGAAAAAAGACCCATATCCTGTAGGGCTTCCGACTGCATAAAATGGAGACACAAAAAAGCCCCTATTGTTGTAGTACATCCTAAAGTGAGTGGGATAGTAAGAGAAGAAATAACTTTTTTAATAGATCGTTCATGTTTCAAATGTGTGAAAAAATGTAATGAATAATCCATCGCAATGCCTAACACAATAGAACCGGCACCCAATGCAATGGCGGATATTTCATTTGAAATAAGGTAAACAATGGCCAACGAAAAAACTGCTCCAAAAATAACCGGAATGAAAATAAGGAGAATTGTTTTAAAGCTTCTAAAATAAAAAATAAGTCCTGTAAAAATAATTACCAAAGCGATAAGTGTAGTGATGATAGAATCGTATTTTATTTGCTTAACGTTGGAAACTGAGACTGCCGGTGCTCCAAAAAACTCAGCTCTAATATTTGGATAACCTGAATGCTTCAAATGATCAATAATGTCGTATAAACCGCTCACCAAGATTCCGTTCCGATCTGAATCATTGGAAGTATAGCCGGTTGATAAATACATAAAAAGATTCTTTCGGTCTTTTGTAAGAAAATAGCCATTGTACAATTCGAAATTTTCATCCGATTGTAATTTTGCCAATTTCCCTAAAGCAAAGTTATTAAGTCCAAGAGGGTCTTTAATAATATACTCTTTAAGTGCTATACCTTCCGGAGAAAGGATCGTTTCATAGTTATTTTTTATCTTATTATAAATGGAAGAATCGGAAAGTTTTTTTTCAATTTTCTTGTAATCATCACTATCCAAATAATAAGGAAGATCATCGTATAATAGATCAAAAATACCCAGTGTCGTTTCATCGTCAATTTTGTATTTGATTTCTTTAAGCCAAGTGCTGTCGTATCTGCTTCTCATGCTGTCTGCAAGCACATTGGCATATTCAGTAAGCAGTTCCGGATTTTTTTCAGAAGTATCAGAAGAATAGATATTAAAAATTAACAGGTTATTGATTTTTAATCCTTTTATGGCATCTTGTTGTTTTTTTACCTTTTCATCTTTTGGAATAAAAGCTGAAATATCTTCTTTCAATGACAACTTTAATGAAAAGAAAAGCATCGCTGATAAAAGCATAAATAGCAATGCATAAAAAAGACCTTTTCTAGATTCAAATAACTCGTATAATAAAACGAAAGGATTCTGCATTTCTTAATTTGTTTGAACAGGATTTTTTCTAAATATCGACAATAAAAGATGTGTAATACCTCCTATTAGCAACGAAGATAAGAGAGACAACACAATACCTCCTATTACAAACTGATAAAGAACATTAAGAAAATCGTGGGGGGTAAGATTATAATTCATTGCAATATCGTAAGAAGGATTATTTACAAAAACAGCTCCGAGTTTATAACTTAGTATCATAAGAACTGCATTCATAGGAGGAAAACTTATATTAGCACTTGCAATAACAATGGCCACATTCAAACGAAAAAAAATAGCCAACGGGATACCGATTGCTAATTGAAATCCCCATATAGGGAAGATTCCAATAAAAATTCCAAAAGCAACGGACATCGACTTTTGTATATTTGTCTCATTACTCCCGATAATGCTTTTTTTTATTTCGTCCCAGAATTTTTTTTTTCCAAGATTTACAATGAAATTTCTCGGTCTTATATAAAGAAAAGAAATAAGCACAAATAATGTATTAAGCATTGTGATGCGAAACACATCCGGACCGGGACGAAAATGGGACACTCTGTCTACTCCATAATAAACACTTACGGGTTCCGACGAGACCGTAATTCCCGCCCAAGCAGAACGCACCATCACTTCAATTTCAAATTCAAACTTTCCGGTAAAAAAGGTCATCTCTCTGAACTTACCTATGGGATAAAGTCTGAAGCCGGATTGAGTATCCGGCAGCTTAATAC
>DATHPH010000040.1:0-5422 GCA_035484095.1 Cytophagaceae bacterium
GATGGGAAAATAATAGATGATTTTAGTTCCATCAATAAGGAACTTCTATTAAGCGACCCAAAACACATTGTGGTGGAAAGAAACGGATCTACACAAGATATTTCAGTACAAAAATACAAAGACGATCAGACGATTGAAAAACTGGAAAAATCAAAAAGAGCGATGGTCGAACCTCGGTTCCCATTTGTAATTGAAGAGGTTACCAACAAAGCATTGTTGAAGGCAGGGATGAGAAAAGAAGGGGAGAAATTAGTAAGTGTGAACGGTAAAAAAATCACCTATTACGATGAATTTAAAACAGAAATGTTAAAAAACATTAATAAGAAAATCAGGTTTGAAACCATTCGGGACGGCAAGACTTTTGTAACGTATGAAATGATGGTACCGGAAACCGGTAGGTTAGGATTTATTACACAATCTCCGGTGAAATTTCTTGAATTTTCCAGAATAGAATATAATTTCTTTGAGGCAATACCAGCGGGGGTTAAAATGACCTTTGACAAATTAAGTAGTTACGTAAAAGGGCTGAAATTATTATTTGACCCGGAAATAAAAGGCTATAAATACATAGGAGGGTTTGGAGCGATGGCATCCGGCACACCCAAAGATTTTTCCATGGAAGGTTTTCTCGTATTTACAGCTGTTATATCGATTATTCTTGCGTTTATGAATTTTTTACCAATACCGATGTTGGACGGTGGTTATGTCGTTTTTATTCTATATGAAATGATTACCCGAAAACAACCAAGCGAACGATTTATGGAAATCACCAACTATTTTGGTATGATTTTCTTATTTGGTCTGATGATCTATGCGAACGGGAATGATTTTTACCGATCGTTTATTAAGTAAAAATATGATAGGGATAGGAAAAGATTTGCATCCGTTTGTTGTCAGATTGATGCAAATCTTATAGATTTAAAAAGGATTTAAATTTGGTTAGGATGAAGAAAAATTGCATTATTCTGTTATTTATTTTAATTTCTAATATTGTATCATTTGCTGAAATAAAGGATTCTGTTGGTGTAACAAAGGTTAGCGATAAACTTTATATTTTATATATGGTTTCTCCCGGTGAAACCATATATGGTATTTCTACTAAATACGGAATTCCAGTATCAGACTTGTTGGAAATAAACCCTGAACTCGAAAGTGGATTAAAAGTTGGTCAGGTAATCAATATCCCGTATAGTCCTGAATTAAGAGCAAAGGCTCCTGATGAAAATTCCATTGTGCACAAAGTTCAACCGGGAGAAACCTTGTATGGGATAGCAAAGAAATATAATACTTCGGTTAACGAATTGATGCGGCTCAACAATATGCAACTGAAGTCAGGTCAGGACTTGATAGTAGGATATAAGAATCAACCCAAAAGTACAGCCAATACACCTTCCACACCTCCTTCCAGGGTAGAGCCAAAAGAAGAGTTGAAAGGGCCTGAGCCAAAGGTAACAGAATCAAGGGAAACGGTGGCGAAGGAACAACCTTCGGGGAAAGAAGTAAAAGAAGTGGCTAAAATTCCTGCTGAAGAAAAACCAGTAAATGTTGCCAAACCCTACGCTTTTGACCCCGACAGAAAACAAATTCTTGTTATTCCATTCGATCCCTATCTCTATTTTTCTGATGCTGATGCTGAGATAGCGGCGAAGTCCAATATGGCAATGCCTAAGGTGAGACAAATGTTTCGCAGGAGGTTAAATGCCTTGATGGACGTGCAAGGATATGAAATGATTTATTTATTGGGTGGCAAATCAAAAGATTCCACGAGTGATCTTAATAAAATTTATGGCTCTGTTACGTATGGATATCAGGACATCTTGTACAGCGATTATAATCCAAAAAGTGCTGAATATAAAAATCAGGACAATGCATTGAATCAACAGCAGGAAAAATCAGGATGGTTTGAAAGGACAAAAAATCGAATGCAGGGTGCCAATCAGGCCACTGCAATCAATTACAATACGCCAAAAGACCATGGTAAATATTTTGGAGTAAAAATAAGAGATCCGGAATTTTTTAATTATTTCAAACAGAAATACGATATTGATTATTATATTTTTATCAATCAGTTCGAAGTAAAAACAAATTATGAAAACTGTCTTGATAGAGCAGCGTTAAATTATGAAAGAACATTTACTACCCATTATTCCATCTTCGATTCAAATGGGAAACAAATAGCAGGTAATAAGTTCAAAACTAATTACAATTCTAACTCTAATTACATCTATACTATTGTAAGTGACAATGCACCTAAAATAGTGGATAGAATTATGGCAGATGTACCTCCGCCTAATAAATAGTCAACTTTAGGGATTAAATATATAGAACCAAGTTAGAGATTATTGTTTTTTATCAGTCGCTACTACTACCGGTAGCGAAAGTTTATTGGCAATTTCTATTACATTTATAAAGTCTTGAGCAGGTACCCTCTTATCTACTCTTATCACTATAGTTACATTTTCTTGTTTTTTGGCTTCGTTTCGTAAGGTACTTTTCAATGACTCTATCGATACTTCTTGTTTGTTTACATAATAGTGAAGTTTTTCGTCTATACTTACATATACAGTATGTCGGGGTATAGTCTTTCCTGTAGTTGCTTTTGGCAAGAGTACTTTTATGGCCTCCTGACTTGCAAGAGTAGAAACCATTAAAAAGAACAACATCAAAAAAAACAAAATATCCGACAAGGAAGAAGCTTCTATGCCTCCTTTTTCTCTTTTTCGTCTGCGGAATTTCATGCTTGTGGTTTATAAAGTATGTCTAGAAATTCGATTGTTTTTATTTCCATATCATTGATCGTACGATCAATCATGTTGTTTAAATATACAGAAAAAACATGTGCCAAAATGCCAACTACCAATCCAGCTCCAGAGGTTACCATTTTTTCATAAATGCCACCCGCTATAATGCTTATACTAATATTATCAGAAATGGAAATCGCATAAAATGATTTTATCATTCCGGTTACAGTACCTAGAAATCCGAGCATAGGAGCAATCGCTGCAATGGCAGAAAGAAAACTAATATTTTTTTCCATTTTAGCAATTTCAACATTTGCCATATATTCAATAGCACTCTCGATATCCCTCATCGGAGATCCCAAACGATACAATCCTTTTTGAAGCATTTTTGCTATTGTAAAATCAGACTGATTACAATAGGAGATAGCACCTTGTATATTTCCGTCACTTAAATTCCTATTAATATTGGTTATGAAATAAGGATCTATATTACCTGTTTTTTTGATGTATAAGTAACGCTCTATAAATAAATAAACAGAGATCAGGGAAAGAAGTAGAATTGGAATCATGACATATCCCCCTTTTAGTAAAAGATCAAGAAGCGATATTTCTTGTGAAGACACATTGACAACTTGTGCAGAGGAAGAGGTGTCGGATACAATTTGTAATAAAATAAATAAACTGTTCATATATAATACGAATGAATAAATAAGAAGATTAAATGTTAGGGATCGCAGCGAAATAAAATTTAGCCGCAAAAACAATTCGTCAAATGTGCTCAGGGAGCATTGATCGATATAAAAAATAGAAATAAATTTTTGTAGTATATTCTATACCAAAGATATTTTTTTAAAAAAACAAGGATGCAAGGATGTGGTATAAATTCCTGTATAAAAAGAGACCGATGAAAAATGGATTGGGTATCAGGTAACCCCTTGTTGGTTTCTGCTTGTGACAAACTGATTGTATTAGATGCAGAATAGCAATATTGGTTGTCAGGAGTGTTTTTATTGTGTATGAAACCAGAAGGAAATTTATTAGTTGAAACGAAACATCTTTTATGTGAAGGGCTAAAAGAAGCAAAAAGAGTTGTCAATACTAAAAGGAAGCCAAAACGCAAAAAACAACTATTGCTAAAAAGGGTTACGTTATTTCTATGTATGAAAGTTATATTCATCTATCGTATTATTGTTAGAATATAGTATTTCTTTATTATACTTTCTACTAAACCCATAGTTAACAATATATCTGGAAATTCACTACTAGCGAAACCATTTTTTTTTCAAACGATTAAAGTACCAATGGCATGTATATTTACGATGCTGGTAATTTGTGTAAAACTACTTTCTTCCGAACTTCCGATCGATCCTTATTGTTCTTATTTTTAATGCTAAAATAACAAGCCAATGCCAGATTTCGCACACTTACATGTACATACACAGTACTCTCTTTTGGATGGAGCTGCCAGTATTTCTGGCCTCATGAAAAAGGCGCAAAAAGACGAAATGAAAGCAGTAGCCATTACCGATCATGGTAATATGTTTGGTGTGTTTAAATTTGTGGCAGAAGCTAATAAACATAATATCAAGCCAATCGTAGGATCTGAATTTTATCTGGTGGAAGACCGGAATAAAAAGAGTTTTTCCAAAGAAGATAGAGATATTCGTCGGCATCAGTTATTGTTGGCAAAAAATGCAGTGGGATATAAAAATTTATCAAAGCTATGTTCGCTCGGTTATATGGAGGGAATGTATAGTAAGTATCCCAGAATTGATAAAGAATTAATTTTGAAATACCATGAGGGACTGATCGCCACTACCTGTTGTATAGGAGCGGAGGTGCCGCAAGCAATTCTTAAAAAGGGAGAAGCGGAGGCTGAAAAGATTTTTAAATGGTGGTTGGATATATTCGGAGAAGATTATTACATCGAAATACAACGTCATGGAATGGGCGAGCAGGAGAAGGTAAATCAAGTACTTCTAAAATTTGCGGTGAAATATGGGGTAAAAGTAATTTGTTCGAATGATTCGCATTACGTAGACCAGGAAAATTCTAATGCACACGATATTTTACTATGTATCAATACAGGCGAAAAGCAAAGTACTCCTACCAATAAAGAATTTAGCGACGAGAGTGGTTCGGCGAAAGGAACCCGATTTGCTTTTTTCAACGATCAATTTTACTTCAAGACAAAAGCAGAAATGGAAAAACTTTTCCATGATGTTCCGGAGTCCTTGGACAATACCATGGAGATTGTAGACAAGGTAGATTCATTGAAGTTAAAGCGTGATATTATGCTTCCCAATTTTCCGATACCGGAAGAATTTAAGATTCATAAAGGAGAAGGAGCGGATAATATGAATCAGTGGGAATTCTTAAAGCATCTTACCTACCTTGGTGCGAAGAAGAAATATGCTGAGATTACATCAGAGATTCAAGAACGTCTCGACTTTGAATTATTTACAATTAAGACGATGGGTTTCGCCGGGTACTTTTTAATTGTACAGGACTTTATAAACAAAGGAAAAGAAATAGGTGTTTTTATAGGTCCGGGTCGTGGTTCTGCGGCAGGTTCCGTGGTGGCTTACTGTACCGGAATTACGAATATAGACCCAATCAAATACGATCTTCTGTTCGAGCGTTTTCTAAATCCTGATCGTAAGAGCATGCCCGATATTGAT
>DATHPH010000041.1:0-3557 GCA_035484095.1 Cytophagaceae bacterium
AAAAATTATTTATTTCTACTTCTTCTTTGTATTGTTGGTTATTCCTGCCGATATGACAACTTAAATGAAGTAAATCCATCACCGGCTTCACCTTGTGCAAGTGTAGTTCCAGATACTGTCTCATTTAGTAAAAATATTGCACCTTTATTATCCAATAGTTGTGCCACCCCCGGCTGCCATTCGGGTAGTTACCCACCTGTAAACTTAAACCTTGAATCAGCGAATTCTTATGCGCAACTTTCCAAGCCTGGAGGAAATTATATTAACACTGTTAATCCTACTCAGAGTGTCCTTTACAAATGTTTAGTAGCTACTTATTCTCGTATGCCACCCACCGAAAAATTGGATGATTGCGAATTGGAGTTAATTACAAGATGGATGCAACAAAATGCAAAAAACAATTAATACATCCCAAGTAGCTAGTAGCATTTTTATTTTAACAAAGTGGTCTCATTTTTTTCTGAGAACTGACAACCACTTTAAATGCCCAAACATTGTTTATTGACTCTATCATTTTTATTTAAAAATATCTCTATATTTATCTGCGAAATTTTATTGTAACACTCTCTAAAATAATTTTATTGTTAAGAGAGAAGCAATAAAAGATCAGAACCTCTATCCCAGATGAGAAAAAAAAATATTATTATATTTACTAAAATTTCCTCTTCCCTCTTAAAATCATTACTATTTTTGTTGTGTATTTTTTTCAATTATACTTCTTACGCACAGACATCTCTTCGTCGCATTGAAGATTCTATAAAGGCGCTTAAAAAAAATGCATTCCTCGTTCAACTTGATCGAAAAAACACCTTTATTCATAAAAACCACCCCATTGATATCAACGGCATTTTATTTGCCATCCAACATCGATACAAGCATCAGTTTGGCATCGGATTTTATTGTCTTGAGCCTTGGACAAAACCTACGATTACTCAGCAATACAGCTCATTGCTTGGCTCATATCGTGAAAGCACAAAATTTAATATGTATTATACGGGCTTCCGATACAAGTATACCTTTTTCCAAAAGGGTATACTTTCAATGGGAATTCCCATTGAAACGGGCTTTGGATTTAGCCATTCAAAAGTAGTTTTACTGGATTACAATATTTCTGCTACTGCTCATGCCTATTTTGCACCTTTAGAGATTGGGTATTATATAAGACTTAGAGTAACAAAATGGTTTGCCGTTTTTGGCTCGGTGGGTTACAGAAAAACATTTGCCCTAAATATTTTGCACAAACCAGGTACTACCTTTGATTATAATGGGCTCTATTACCATTATGGAGTAAGTATCTATTTTAAAAATATAATTCAGGATACTAAGAAACACAAGAAAAACTAATTTTTTAGTTTACAATTATTTTCGTTCTCCTTTAGTTTCTCTTTTGTAAAAACCCAAAGATCTGTAAGCAGATACACACTATCTTCTGTTCAACATCTTGAATGCTATTGAAGGAGAAAAGCGACTTAACTTTTCTAAAAATGCTGACTGACCAACATTCATTACATTTTGACCTCTCTCCAACCTTCTAATAAATTCTTGTGCAAATTTATTGGCAGGCATTTTGGGCATCGTAACACTTTTACTCAAATTGGTATCCACCACCGGTGGCAATACTTCTACAATTCTAATTTTCAACGCTGCCAATTGATGGCGGAGTGTCATGGCGGCAAAATGGACCGCAACTTTAGAAGCACAATAAGTACCTAACGATGACATTGGCATATAGGCAAGTCCGGAAGAAACGATGGCCACAATCGGTTGAGCAGACTTCTTAAGCAAAGGCAACGCTTTTTTGGTAAGCAAAATCGGTGCATAATAATTCACCTCCATTTCTGTTTTAATATTTCCCTCAAGTTCCTGCTCGGAAGAATTGACAAAATCAAAAGACCTGCCCAACCCTGCATTATTGATAAGTAAGTCAATTTTGCCATATTTACTTTCTATTCTATCAATCGCATTTGTCAAGTCTGCTGTAGAAGAAACATCTGCCTGAATACTTTCTACTTTAGGCAAGGCTTCTTTTAGAGCGCTAATTTTATGAGGAGTACGATCCAGCGAAATGACGGTATTATCAGCCGTCAATTCGTTAGCAATGGCAAATCCGATACCGGTTGCACCTCCTGTAATTACGATGATTTTATTTTTCATAAATATCTGAATTAATATTTCCCAACGGGTGCAAGATATTATTTATCAAATAGGAAAACTTGAATTTGCATGTTAAGTTTAAAACATTTAATTTTTCTCTCAAAAAAAAACGGAAGATGCTATAAAAACACCTTCCGTAATTGTTAACACTTCCTTAATAAAGGATTTTTATTTTTAATTAGCGTGTTGTAATAAGGGGACATCAATTGCAGACACATCTTTTCTTCCGTCTCTAATTCGATAAGCCTGCTCCACCTCGCTAACAAAAATTTTACCATCACCAACTTCTCCTGTACTTGCTACCTGCATAATCGCTTGAATCGCTGACTGCAAATAACTTTCAGAGGATACTACTATTTCAAGTTTTGTTCGTGCTATAGAACCAAGATCGTATTCAACACCTCTATAACTTACTCGTTCACTTTTCTGATTACCTACTCCTTTCACATCTACAAAAGTAAAAAAATCGATACCCACCTGATGTAAGGCATCTTTTACATCATAGAATTTTGAGGTCCTGATAATCGCTTCGATTTTCTTCATTTCTTGCTTTATTTCTATTATTTATTGCTTTAAATCTATTTTACGTAATTATACTAAACTTGTTTCAAATAAAAAAATGATTGAAATTAATTATTTAGAAATGTAACCTATTGATTTATTGAATCTGGCAAAAAATAAAGTTATAAATTAGGCATTTTTATGGCTGCCACGTTAAAAAAACATTCATAAGAAAGTTCCAAGGCTATCCCCAAAAGAAACTTCTATCCGAAAAACGATTTCATCTTGTATTCAATATCGTTTAGTAAAATTATTTACCTACCCTAAAAACTAAGTTGGGTTCCTTCTCTTCTTCCTGCTTGGGAATGAACTAGAGCATACTTAATTCCTCTGTCCTTCTGGAATAAAAAGAGAGGTCTTAGGAGAATGTTGTCAAATGGAACTATTTCCTGCCACGAAACGATATTTAAATAAAGATAATTTAACCTACTTAATACGCACGAGCAAACAATACGCGCCCTTTAGAGGGTTGCCCACTGTATACACAACGACCAGGTTCCTCTACAAAATCAAATGGAATGCAACGAATGGTCGCCTTCGTTTCCTCTTTAATTTTTTCTTCCGTTTCACTTGTTCCATCCCAATGCGCTAAAACAAATCCTGCTTTCTCGTCAAGTACCTTCTTGAATTCTTCATAAGAATTGACTTTTGTGGTGCTTTGAATTCTAAAGTCCAAGGCTTTTTTATAAATAGAATTTTGAATCTCCATTAATAAAGATTCTATTTTATCTTCAATATTTTCAGCACTTACCGTTTCCTTTGTTTTAGTATCTCTTCTGGCAAGCTCTACTGTGCCTTTTTCCAGATCCCTGGGTCCTATCGCTATTCGAAGCGGAACTCCT
>DATHPH010000042.1:0-3187 GCA_035484095.1 Cytophagaceae bacterium
CCTACCCTCAACAAAATATTCAATACAACAGTAAAATTTGCAACGGATTGCATCGGGGAAGATGCGGTATCTCTTTCAGCCGCTCTTAAACCAGGTGAAATTCTTCTTTTAGAGAATCTTCGTTTTTATAAAGAAGAAGAAAAAGGAGATATTGATTTCGCTAAAAAATTGGCACGATACGGAGATGTTTGGGTAAACGATGCCTTTGGTACCGCTCACCGTGCACATGCTTCTACCGCAGTCATCGGACAATTTTTCGCTGACAGGGTTTGTGGTTTTGTAATGCAAGCAGAATTAGACAACGCTAAAAAAGTATTAGGAAATCCTGAACGACCTTTTACGGCTATTATGGGTGGATCTAAAATTTCAGACAAAATACTTGTGATAGAAACATTGCTCGAAAAAGTCGACAATCTGATCATTGGTGGCGGCATGAGTTATACATTCACCAAAGCATTTGGAGGTAACATCGGTAAATCAATTTGTGAAAAAGACAAGCTAGATTTAGCAAAAGGCATTGTGGAAAAAGCAAAAGCAAAAGGAGTTAAATTATACTTTCCAATTGATTCCGTGATTGCCGACAAATTTTCCAACGATGCTTCCAAAAAAACAGTGAAAGCAGATGAAATTCCAGATGAGTGGGAAGGACTCGATATTGGACAATTGAGCATTGATGAATTTTCAAAAATAATAGAAACTTCCAAGACCGTCATGTGGAACGGACCAATGGGCGTCTTTGAATTTCCGAATTTTGCCACAGGTACAGAATCGATTGCGAGAGCAGTTGTAAAAGCTACTGAAAAAGGTGGTTTCTCTTTAATAGGAGGAGGCGATTCAGCTTCGGCTATTAATAATCTTGGCTTTGGAGAAAAAGTTTCGTATGTATCAACCGGAGGTGGAGCCTTACTGGAATATATGGAAGGAAAAATTCTACCGGGAGTAGCAGCACTGGAATAATATGTTTACAAGAATTACCAAATCCTCCATATAGCAGATACAATCGTTCTTTATTATATGGAGGATTTGCTTTTTTTGCCATTTGTAATTTAGTATTTCCTAGTAACTTTGCACCGATTAATTAATAGCATTATGCTGCCTGACGATTTTCTTGATAATCTATATAACAAACATAAAAGCAAGGAACTCTTCCCTCCTACCTCCTCCGTTTCAAGACTTATTACCAAAATTTTATTAATACTCTTTCCTGAACAAACCAAACAGCATTACAAATCAAAAGAAGAATTAGAAATTGCTTTTGCCAAACTGGAAGCAGAATTGTTAATGCTGTTGGCTTCCATGCAAAAATACCTGAATGAAGAAGCAGGTAGTATTGCAAAAAAGTACATCCAAAATTTGCCTGAAGTTTATTATAAATTAAATACCGATATCGATGCAATCTTAAACGGAGACCCCGCTGCCAAAAGTGAATTCGAGGTAATTCGTGCCTATCCCGGCTTTTATGCAATTGCTTTCTACCGATTGGCGCATGAGTTATATCGTTTAAATGTTCCGTTTTTGCCAAGGATCCTGACCGAATTCGCGCACTCTAAAACAGGAATCGATATTCACCCGGCTGCAACCATTGACATCAATTTCTATATAGATCATGGCACCGGATTGGTGATAGGTGAAACTGCTCAAATAGGCAAACATGTAAAACTTTACCAAGGAATCACCTTAGGGGCACTGAGTGTAAGCAAAGATCTAGCTTCTCAGAAAAGGCATCCTACTATTGAAGACAGGGTCGTCATCTACTCAGGAGCTACGATACTTGGTGGAAATACTACGATCGGTCATGACTCCATCATTGGTGGAAACGTTTGGCTTACGCATAGCATTGCTCCATATACCAAGGTATACCATCAACCTCAAGTAAAAATCAGTGAATAAAGTATAACAGTAAATTAAAAATCAGTGAAGAAAATAATTAGTCTTGTAATACGTAAAGTACCCAGAAAATATTTACAAATTTTTAGTCCTGTTGCTTTAAAAGTGCTCGCTTTTGCCAATCGTGGTAATGCAGTAGAATGCAATGTATGTGGGAATACCTATAAAAAATTTCTTCCTTATGGCAGAATGACCTCAAGGGAAAATGCTTTATGTCCAAATTGTTTATCCCTTGAAAGACACCGTCTGATGCAATTTTATTTGAAAGAAAAAACAAACTTTTATACCTCAGACTTAAGAGTATTGCATATCGCTCCGGAACATTGTTTTATAAGTCGTTTCAGTGCTATGAAAAATATAAAATATGTGACGGCAGATATTGAATCTCCATTGGCAATGGTCAAAATGGACATTCATCAAATTCCTTTTGAGGCCAACTCTTTCGATGTAGCCTTTTGCAATCACGTAATGGAGCATGTCACAGACGATATAAAAGCAATGAGCGAAATATTCCGAACGTTAAAACCGGGAGGTTGGGCCATTATTCAATCGCCATTATGGCCAAACTTATCCACTACTTTTGAAGATCTTACAATCACTGATCCTAAAAAAAGAGAAGAAATATTCGGCCAAAACGATCACGTACGAAATTACGGTACTGACTATGGAAGGAGGCTTGAAAAAGCAGGTTTTAATGTAACAGAAGATACTTTTGTAATGGATATGCCAAAAGAAAAAGTTGCGCGTTTTTCGCTTCCAAAAGATGAAATTATTTATTTATGTAAAAAAATGTAACCACCACCCTAGCAACGAAAATATTGCCATCTACCCTTACTTTTTCTGAAGTAAAATAACTTACAAAAAAACTATCCGATGTTGGATTCAATAATTCAACCATCAAGAAAGTATAGAAACAGATTTCTCTACACCTTTTATATTCATTCTAATCCTCCACTCCACTGGATAATAATTATTAAAACGATTGTTGATTTTTTTTACCCAACCGAGCGACACATTTTCGAAACGAACCAAGATCCAATCACCTTCAGGAAGTTCCACCTCAAAATTTTCTTTGGCCAAAAAGCAAAGAGCTTGTTCGTATTCCAATACTATATTGGGGAATTTATCTACATTCAAATCCTGAGAAAGTGCCAAAGCAGGAAGCGGAACAATGTTCTTTTTCTTTTGCTCTGCCATTTCTAAACCACAGGAAATAATATGCAGATGATTCACAAGTAGTATAATATCCTCTACTTTATTATCCAAAATAGCCAGAATCTGTTCCCCGAAAAGGACTTTT
>DATHPH010000043.1:0-5213 GCA_035484095.1 Cytophagaceae bacterium
TTTGTCCCTAGTATAAATCTATCCAAAAAATTTGAGAATGGAAATATATTAAAAGCTTCGTTTAATCGACGTATCCAACGTCCTTCCATTCAATATCTGAACCCAAATCAACAGGCTCCCAATCCTCTCAACTTAACCGTCGGGAATCCATATCTAAGACCTGAATTTTCTAATAATTATGAACTTTCCTATACTACCTATATTAAAAGTTCATCCTTTACTCTGGCCGGTTTTATGCGCAATACAAGCCATGCTATAGAAAGTGTAAGAGATATTGAAGGCGTTGATGTCGTTAGGACTACCTATCAAAATATAGGACAAGAAAATGCTTATGGATTTAATTTTCATACCAATATTAATGTCGGAGAAAAATTCACCTTTAACGGTGGGAGTGATGCCTATTTCGCTGTTTTGAAAAATAATGTACCGAATCCTCTTTATAACGCAGCCAACCATGGTTGGGTGGTCAGTGGACGTGTTTCCGGAACGTATAATTTTTCTAAAACCTGGGGATTGCAATTATTTGGATTTTACAGAGCAAGACAAGTTCAGTTGCAAGGTTATCAGGGCGGTTTTGGAATATACAGTCTAAGTGTAAGGAGAAACTTTGCCGGAAAAAGAGGAAGTATCGGTTTTGGTGCAGAAAACTTTTTTACTCCTCATCTCTATATACCCACCGTACTGCATTCTCCGGTAATTAATCAGACCAGTACTAATATCATGCATAACATGAATTTTAAAATTAATGTTAGCTTTCGTATTGGAAAACTCACTGGTGAGGAAAAAAAGAAACGAAGAAAATCTGTCGTAAACGATGACTTAAAAGAAGATAGCGATAACAATCCTACTGGAGGTTCTACTAATCCGCAGCCTTCTTCCACTCCTGGTTCCGGCAATACAAACAGTCAACCTAAAAAACCATAGGATCATTTTATACCAATGAAATCACTTTACATAAAGTGAAAAGAAAGATGCTTCCTAAAAAGATACCACGATAATTTCTTCAAAGAATACTTTCCAGAAGGAAAATTTTCATTTTGAGATATTCTTTGTCAAAAGAACTTTCAATGACCTTTTATCTTCCAAAGCTTTAAAACGTTCATCGATTCGATAACCAACTACCCAGGCAATATCATCACCTGATAAAAGGACAGAAACCTGGTCTTTTAAATTTAACGGAACTTTAAGATCATTTAGAAAATCGCTTACTTTCTTTTTCCCTTTCATACCAAATGGTTGGAAACTATCCCCATTTTGCCATGGTCTCACCCGTAGAGGATAGGTTAATTTTGCATAATTCAGATACGCGACCAATGGGTCTTCCGTTTTTTTATACCCGATTGTTGTTTCAAAAGAAAGAATTGTTTTGTTCCACGGAAGAAAAACTTCGTGTTCACATTTTTTAATACAAATGGCTGCAGTATCCATCTCGTCACCCTTTTCTGTTATAATCAAGTGGGTGCGATCTTTCACAAGGAGATGTGTTTCTGAAATAAATTTCTTTCCGGCTTCGTGATCCAAATTTTTTAAAATTTCAAAAGCCTGAGTGTAATTGAATTTATATGGTTTTAATAATTCATATAAAATAATAAGGGGCTCTGCTTCATCTTGTAAAAAGTCATACGCAAGAAGCAAATGATTATCTTTTTTTGAAAAAAAATCAATTTTACATCCTTCAATATAGTTATTAAAAATATGTTCGGCGGCAGAAATTTTTTCAATACTATGACTTAACGTATTTTCAAGATTCGGATTTATTTTTTTTAGTAAAGGGATAACTTCTAGTCTCAACAAATTACGATGGTATTTGGAGGATTGATTAGAATTATCCTCTCGCCAAAGTAGTTTCTTTTCTTTTGCATAAAGCAGAATATCTTCTTTGCTGGCGTATAGTAAAGGACGAAGAAGATTACCCGATTTAGGTCGAATACCATGAAGTCCTGCGATTCCTGTTCCTCTGATCAAATTTAGTAAAACTGTTTCTATAACATCGTTCTGATGATGAGCAGTAAGAATATAGCGATACTCTTTCTGTTCTGCCAACTCCGAAAACCATTTGTACCTGAGTTCTCTGGCGGCCATTTGAATAGACATACCAGTGTTTTGAACAAATTTTTCAGTATCAAATTTTTTAAGATGAATCGAAACCTCCATACTTTCCGCTAATTCTTCCACAAAGAGCTCATCCTCGTCAGATTCTTTACCACGGAGACTAAAATTACAATGAGCAATGGCAAAGTTGGCATCGTATTCCTTCAGCAAATAACACAACACGACAGAATCTATTCCTCCACTAACAGCAACTAATAATTTATCTTCCAATCGGAATAAACCATTTTCGGTATTATATTTGTGAAACTTGTCCAACATAGGTTCCAAAGTTACATAGTTAACTCTTAATGAACAATTTTAGTAATTTATAAATAGGAGGAGGGCTAAGAATTGATTTAATCATGTCATGAACAAAATATGTTTTCTCTTTTTAATTTTACTTTTTTCTTTGCACGGAAAAGCGCAAACGACAGAAAAGGTTCAATTGGTTCAGGCAGGAGCACTGGAAGGAGGTATAGTAGACGGTGAGGAACTCCGAAAGCTCATAGGAAATGTTATTTTTAAGCACAACGGTGCTTTTTTATATTGTGACTCAGCCTATCAATATGAAAAGAAAAATGAAATAATATGTTTTGGTAATGTGCGAATGAATCAAGGAGATACCATTATCCTTACGGGAAAAAAAATGCGTTATAATGGTAATACCAAAAAAGCGATAGTTACAGAAAGCGTCATTTTAAAGGATAGAAAAATGACTTTGTCTACAGACTACTTAGATTATGATACCAAAAACAAATTGGCTACTTATCAAGGAGGCGGAAAAATAATAGACGATGCAAATGTTCTGACAAGTAAAATTGGCTATTATAATACAGCAAGTAAAATTTTCTGGTTCAAAAGAGACGTAAAAATTGTCAATGAAAAAGAAAAATACACGCTTACTTCCGACACGCTCCAATACCATTCTATTACAAAGGTTGCCACTTTCAGAGGACCTTCTAAAGTAACAAAAGAAAATGACATTTTATATGCCGACCATGGTGAATACGATACAGCGAAGGGACGTTCTATATTTACAGGAAGAGCTAAAGTAGAATCCGGAAAATACGTCTTAGACGGAGATCGACTACGGTATGATGAAGTAGGAAAATATGGAATTGGCGAAGGAAATGTAGTGGTAACTTCTCTTGAAAATAACATCGTAGTATATGGTGACCTCGCCCACTATTGGGGCAAAGAAGGCATTGTGAAAATTACAGGAAACCCCTTGGTGAAAAATAAAATGGAAAAAGATACACTTTATCTGGTAGCCGATACACTTATTTCAGTAGACAGAAAAAATCCTAAAGACACTTCTCTAAAAGAAAAATATTTGCAGGCTTTTCATCACGTAAAATTATACAAGAAAGATCTTCAGGTAATATGTGATTCCCTGATTTATAATTTTGTAGACTCGGTCATTTATTTATATACGGATCCAGTTATGTGGAGCGGTGTCAATCAAATCGAAGCTGATTCAATAAACATCGAAATGAAAAATAATAAAATTTACAGATTGAATACTCATGTAAATTCTTTAATTATATCGCAAGATACCATCAAACATTTTAACCAGGTAAAAGGGAAAAAAATGGTAGCATACTTTAAAGACGATAAAATTTCGCGTGTTGTAGTTTCAGGAAATGGTCAAAGTATTTACTATGCCATGGAAGACAAAAGCACAAAACTTTTGGGAATGAATAAGGCAGATTGTAGTAATATTGTTATAAAATTTGAAGAAGGAAATGTTCGAACTATTTCTTTCATCACAAAACCGGATGCCAAATTTATTCCTCCACACGAAATAGTAGATGGAGAAACAAGATTAAAAGGATTTAAATGGAGACTAAATGAGAAACCTACTAAAAAAGAAGTTGTAGAGGTAAGGAGTATGAAAGAAGAAGATTCTGTTAAGATTCCGTACAATCCCAATTATAAACCTCAAAAGGACTCTATAGGGAAAAAAGCCGAACCAACTATGAAGGTTCTTGAATAACTTTTTTCGTTTCCAAGCAATCGGCAAATAAAGTCTGCGATCGTATTACATGGGTACTATTATTTAAGTCAAAGAAAAGTCAAATAGAATGAATTTATAATCTTTGAATACTCAGATCTAGACACGGCTATCTATTAGATGATCCTTAAAAATGTTATTTTTACGAAATAGAGTCAGTGAGATTTTTTAATTCCTTATCATTCATATCAGATTGTTCCGACTTATCATAAATCGTAAGTAGGTATATTTTTTCTTGAACAACCTGAATATAAGTAATAACCCTAGCTCCTCCTGATTTACCTTTACCTTTGGAAGAAATTGCCAATCGTATTTTATAGCAGTGATTACCAATTGATGTTCCTTGGTTAGGTTTTTCTTTTAAAGAAACTATTAAATAACCGAATTCTTTTTTTAGGGAGGGGAATTTTTTTGTCAGGCGTTTAAGTTGCTTTTCAAAAAGTGCTGTAACTTCAATATTATAACTCATCGAGCAACTGATCCGCAGATTTAAGTTTTATTTTCCCTTGTTTTGCAAGTTTTACTTCTTCTACTGCCCCTTTGAAGTCTTTAAGGAAAGTAGCTTTTGAAGGCGTAATTGTTTCCGCTTTTACAAATGAGAAATTTTTGAGCACTTCCATAAAAAAGGAAGCTTTATCGTCTTTGATATCCAGCAATACTTTCATAGAGCACAAATTTATGGTTTTTTAAACGCAAACATAAGGTATACTGTATACTTTATAGTAAATATAATGATTTTTCAGCTTAAACTTTCAATGATCACTGGATAATTTGGAGCCAACAGTCAGCTATATATTTCTCCTTTGTTTATTCTTATTTTTGTTGACATACGAAAAATTTTAAGCTATGAGGAGAAATGTAAGTGATTACGAAAAAGAAGTTTTAAGAATTTAGTTGAAATTTTTTATTCAAAATTTAATCTTGCAAAGTTGTCGATTTAAGTTACAATTATTTCAAATTAAAGTTCCGTATAATTTTATACTTGCCAGAAGATCCTTTTTTAAAAAACAGCTATCATTCATTTTTCAATCAACAAAATTTTCTTATTCTCACATTTTAGCTTTAATTTAGCAACATCCTATCGGGAAAATGTTAGCATTTCTAATCA
>DATHPH010000044.1:0-7190 GCA_035484095.1 Cytophagaceae bacterium
TGTACGAAATAAACTTTGCGTAATTCATATTACTGATGCCTGCTACAAAAGGAGCAAAGGTTCGTATAAAAGGAATAAATCGTGCAATAATAATAGTTTTGCCACCATGTTTTTTATAAAATTCCTCTGCTTTCAGAATATGTTCTCTTTTGAGAAGTTTTAAAAAGATCGTTTTTAGAAATGACTGTCCTGGCTTCCTCTTAAAAAAATCCTCTGAAAGTGCTTTCACTCCTATGATCTTTCCAATATAATAGTTTAGTGTATCACCAATGAATGCCGCTACAAATAGAAGCATCAGAGCCACGCTAAGATTAAGAGAACCCGTTGCACAAAAGGCACCCACTGCAAAGAGCAAAGAATCTCCCGGTAAGAAAGGCATAATAATCAAGCCCGTTTCTACAAAGATTATGGTGAAAATGATGGAATAGGTCCATATACCATAATCAGCAATAAACTGTCCAAGATATTTATCAAGATGCAGAAAAAAATCAAGGATATTTTTAATTGGTTCTATCATAAAACAAATACCCCTTATAGATTTGTATTCTATAAGGGGTCATTTTTAATTTTTTAAATTATAAGGTATCAAGAAAATGGTCGAAGGTATCACTTCGTAACCCTAAGCGAAGCGTTTCTAAGGGCACCACTTCATTTGGTGCAATGTTTCCAAGGTTAACATTGGAATCCAACAATTTAATAAACCATACTTGTTGTTCTTTTTGAGGTGCTTCCCACATAATTTTTTCAGAAGGAATTTTCGTAAGAATTTCTTCTACCAATCCAGATCTTACTTCACCAGTAGATCTGAAAAGCCCTACATTCCCACCTTCTCTGGCTTCTCCGATCACCTTCCAGGCGCCTGCGTCCAGTTCCTTTTGCATCAATTCAATCCATTTGTAAGGTGGAATTATTTTTTGCACATCTTTCGAACCGACTTCGGAAAGCACCGTTACATGTTTGGCAAGTGAATGAATATAATCGCATTTTTTATCATGATCCAATTCAATCGATCCATCTGAAACCTCGGCGTGCTGAATACCATATTTCTCAAGAAGTTTAAGATAATCGTCAAATTGATTTCTAATAATAAAAGCTTCCAGCAACGTACCTCCAAAATAAACCGGAATACCTGCAGACTTATATACTTCCAATTTTTTAGAAAGATTAGGAGTTACATAAGAGGTAGCCCATCCTAATTTAACGATGTCAATATATTCTCCTGAAACTTCTAATAGACTTTCGACATCTCTAACGCTTAGGCCTTTATCCATGACCATTGTTAAACCTGCATTTCTGGGCTTTTCAGTCCTCAATGGGACTTTAGTTAATGAAAAATTATTATACATTTTATTATTTTCTGTACTGATCTATAATTTTTAACAGTGCTTTTTGGGTCTCCAATTTAGGAAAAAAATCAAATAGAACAGCATGTTTATCAAAATCAAGCACTAATCCGTTTTCAAGATATGTGAAGGCTTCTTTGTATCTGCCCGCATTTAATAAATATACAGTAGCTCTGTAGTACAGTTCAGCATTTTCCGGAATTTCATCTATAGCACTCATAATAAGTGTAATAGCTCTTTCAATTTCACCGTTTTCGTAATGTACAAAAGACCAGTTTTGCCATACTTCTGTATTAAAAGGATCTAATACACAAGCTTCTTCGTAGGCTTCAAGACAAGATACAAGATTGCCAATTTTATATTCTGCATTAGCAGTTGCCAACCAATATATGGCATTTTCCTTGTCAAGTTTAAGTGCTTTTTTGAAAAAATGAATAGATTCGTAAGATTTATCCTGTGCTTCCAAACATTTTCCTATGCCAAACCAAGCTTCATGGTACATCCCATCAAGCTTGGTAGATTTTTTAAAACACTCCATTGCCTTGGTGTATTTACTCAGGCGCTCATAACAAATACCTAAATTGCAGAATACATCAGCACTTGGTTCTTCGAGTTCTTGCGTTCGTTGAAAGCTTTCGATTGCCTTTTCGTACTCTCCATTATTCAAATAGCAATTCCCCATATTAAAAAAAGCTGAGGAAAAATTTTCGTTAATGGTCACTGCATATTCGTATGCTTTTATTGAATCTTCGTATTTGCCTAATTTGAAATACACTATCCCCATATTGTACCACGCATAATCAGAATAAGGGTCGTTGTCAATAAATTTCTGATAGAAATCCACACTTTGTTCTAATTGACCTGTAACATCAAGACAATAGGCCAATTCATAAAGTGCATCTTCGTTATTAAGATTTAAGTCAATGGCTTTTTTATAAGACTCAATCGCTTCGTCTAACTTCCCCCAGTCCTGATAAGTCATTCCCATGGCAAAATATATTTCGTCTTTTTCTTCCACCATGTCAAGGACTCTTTCAAGATATTCTATCGCCTCTTCAAATTTTTCCTCTTGGCAAAGAATATTGCTTTTTAACAAAATAACATCCGGATCATTTGGCTGGAATAGATCTGCTTTTTCAAGCAAGTTCCAAGCCTCGTCAAATTCTTCCTTCCTGATTAATAAATGAGCTTTTTGAATAAGGAGTTCGGTTGAATAAGGATATTGACCCATAGCAATATCGCAAACAGTTGAAGCCTTTTTAAATTTTGCCGCTTCAATATAGTGTTCGATAATTTCTTCAAAAACGTTGAGATCAAAAAAAAGATTATCACCATTCTTGAGCATCTCTTCAAACCGCCTTACTACCTCTTTTCCTTCCTGATTATGCTTATACCGTTTTCCCATATATTAATTTAACGAAAAGAAATAGGAATGTGTTATCATTGCTCTTAAATATTGAAAAAAAAACAGATATTTCCAACGCACAGAAAATATTATTTATTCACATATTTGGCTACTAATTCCTTACATGTTCTATCCGAAGTCGATTGTAAAGACGAAAATTCGTACCCTAACAATTCTCTGATTTTCTCATTTTGATACTCAAAAGAAAAACCAGATAATTTTACAGTTTCCTTCGTCAATATTGGTTCTGAATTGCTGAATAAAGTGCGAATGCGCTCTATTCTCCAAAAAAATTCTGCTAGATTTTTTTTTACTTCTAAATTTGGTTCTTTTATCTTAAAAGAAGAAGCGATCGTTGAAAAAAGTTCTTTGTAACTTACTCTGCCGGCATTCAGAATATACCGTTCGCCAAATATATTTTTATTTAATAATTCAACTATAATTGAGGCAACATCACTTACATCAACGTAATTAATGCATCCGTTTGTATAAAATTTATTTTTTTTAAAAACATAATTAAAAATTTTCGTACTCCCATTGTGCCAGTTACCAGGACCAAGTATCACAGATGGGTTAACAATGAAGGCAGGAAGCCCTTCTTCAATTCCTCTCCAAACTTCAAGCTCTCCTAAATATTTTGATTTTGCATAATGCGTATTCATTTCCGAATCCTCCCATAATGCATTTTCATTGATCGTAAATTCACCTTTTTTTCTCCCTAAAGCCGCAATAGAACTTATATAACAAAATCTTTTGATGTTATTATGCAAGGAGGCATTTACTATATTGGCAGTTCCCTCGACATTTACCTGATACATTTTATCCCTATTACGAGGTGCAAAAGAAATAATAGCAGCAGCATGAATAACAGTATCACATTGTTTCATAGCTTCGTTCACCATTTCAGTATCCGCAATATCCCCTTCAAACCACTCTATGAATGATTCAATATCTTTTATAAGTGATAAATCACTATTTTTTCGTTTTAATGCTACAATTTTTTCGCCCTGATGGATGAGTTTTCTTGCGATAAAACTTCCTACCAATCCGTTGCAACCGGTTATAAAAATCATACTAAAAGAGTATTATTAATAACATTCACCAAGGCTTTTCTGTAGTGACTTGTTTTCCTTGCTTTTTTCATAGCTTCAATATGGCGCATTCCGTGACAATCTGAACCAAGCATTTCTACAATGCCCATATCAATTAATTCTTCCGCCATTTTTTGAGCCCCCCTATTGTAATAACCCGTTAATGAATTAATATTTATTTGTAAAATTACTCCTTTGTCATGAATCTCTTTTAATACTTTGGTATTGCCATGCCAGAAAGTATATCGTTCCGGATGAGCCAATACAGGTTTATATCCCTGAGACTTCAGGATAAAAATAGCTTCGTCCACATAGGCCGAAGGATTTATATAAGACAACTCAAATAACAAATAATTATCCCCAAAGGTCAGAAGTTTCTCATTCTTGCTAAGCCTGTCCATAAACCACTCATCCAGGTAATATTCTGCTGCAGCTTCCAATTCGATCGAAAGACCTTTTTCTTTAGCCAGTTTTTTTAGTTCTTCTAATCTGGGGAAAATAGTTTGAGGGGTATTTTTAAAAAAATCTCCCATAATATGGGGGGTTGCAATAAGTTTTTTGTATCCGATTTTCTGAAGCTCACTCAGCAATACAAGAGAGGTTTCAATATTATCTGCTCCATCATCCAGCATTGGCAAAACATGCGAATGCATATCTACTATAATATCCGGGGTATATGTATCTGCTTCTTTAGCAAAGGAAAATATATTTTTAAGAAAACTCATTTTCTTTTGAACAATTTTTTAAGGAAACCTGTTCCACTTTTTTTCTCTCCTTCGTAATACCCATAGCCGTACCCATAGCCGTACCCATAGCCTCCATAACCATAAGTATTCGCGGCTTGCATAGCATTTATTACTACGGATAAACGTGTAAACCCTCCTGTACGGTATACTTTATTGATATTCTTTTTTACTCCCTTTTTAGAATAATTTGCTCTAACCACATATAATTGTACATCTGCTTTTTTCATTAATAATATGCCATCCGTTACCAGCCCCACTGGAGGAGTATCAATCACCACCGTATCATACATTTCATGTAAGTCTGCAATTAATTTATCAAACTCAGGTCTCAGAATCAATTCAGAAGGGTTTGGCGGTATAGGTCCTGCAGAAATGAAATCTAAACTCTCTATACTAGTCTTATGTATACATTCAATTATCTGGTGTTTCCGAATCAATATGGTACTGATACCTTTGATATTTTCTTTACCGAAAGCGAGGTGAACCTTTGGTTTTCTCATATCAAAATCCAAAATAATTACCTTCTGGTTGGATAAAGCTATAATACCTGCAATATTAGTAGAAACAAATGTTTTCCCTTCTCCACCTACTGTGGAAGTAACTGTTATAATTCTTTTTCCTTTGCTTGGACTCACGAATTCAAGATTGGTCCGTATAGATCGAAAAGCTTCACTAATGGCAGACTTTGGACTAATATCCACAACTAATCTGGAAAATTCCATTTTGTCTTTTTTGTATTCCGGTATGCCTCCTAAAACAGAAGCATCTACTGAATTCTCTATTTCTTTTTGTGTTGCAATCGTATCATGAAGAAAATAACGAAAGAAAATAAATACTATACAAAGGAATATGCCAAGAGCCACAGAACCAATATATAGAATTCTTTTGTTAGGATAAACAGGTACTTTGTTTTCCAGTCCTTGAGACAAAATGACAAAATTAGGAATGGTTCCTGCCTTTGCAATTCCAAATTCGGCTTGCTTTTCGTTTAATAATATATATAATTTTTCGTAAAGCCCATAGAACCTTTTTAACCTCACGAATTCAGTCTCCTTAGCAGGCAACCCCACTACATTATCTTCCAGTTCTAAAAATTTACCATTAAGTTGTGCAATTTGCTGATACAGGATTTTCTTGTTCTGCACAATAAGTTCTTGTATTCCTTTGTTTATTTTTTCAATGTTTTTGTCTTTAAGTCTTAGTACAAAAGTATTTTCTTTTTGCGAGGTAGCGATTTTATCTCTTTCCTGATAAAGTAGATTCAGACTTTTGATAGCATCCGCCAATTGTGGGTCGGGCAACTGTGAGATGGAAGGAATAAACGATTTTAACTCTTTATCTTGAGTAATGAGATTTTCAAGGTCGTTTAACAAGGAAATTTTTAGTTTCAGATTCAGCTTTTCATTATCAACAGCCTCTATCTTCAACATAATACGTCCAAAATCATTTTTTACATCTACCGTTTTATTTTTGCGTACAAACGACTCCATTTTATCTTCCGCCTCTTCCAGATCTTTTTCAGTCCTTTCCAACGATAGTTCAAGAAATTTAATGGTTTGTTCATGAATTTTGGATCGGGCGGCAACGGTCTCCTGAAGATAAACAGAGTCAATAGCGTTCACAATGTCCATCGCTTTTAAGGAGCTAAAATCTTTAAAAGAAACTTTTATCGTGCTAGCATCCAAATTAAGAATTACTACCGAAAGATTTGAAGTAATAAAACCGATCAAACTTTCTTTCGAATATATTTGGAAAAAATAAGGAATATCAATACAGTTTCTTGTAAAATTTTCGGTTTTGGTTATTCTCAAAGAAAAAGCAGGTTGGTTGTTGATCATTTCGCCAAACTGATATATTCCTATGACCTCTTCTTCACCAAGATTGTAACTTAATTTAAATTTTTCATTATTTAAGATGGTAACGTTAAAAGGCTTGTCATAATAACTAGGATTTGTGATTTCATATTCTACCTTAAACGGCGAAGCCTTGTATTTTTCATCAACCAAAACTTTCCCGTAAACAAAATAACTCACATCCAGCTCCATTCGCTCTATAACCTTTTCGGCTACCAGACGCGATTTCAAAAATTCTATTTCCCCCGATATCGTTGTAAATTTTGTAGCCTCCTGAACATTTTCATCTTTGAAATTTTTAAATCCCAATACCCCTGCATTACTTTTGAGATCTAATTTTAATATAGAAGAGGATTCGAAAATAGGCTTCGTATATCGGTTAAATAAAAAAGCTCCTAGCACAGAACTGCCCACTAGAATGATAAGCCACAAGATGCTCTTTTTGCTCACCACCAAAAGTGTAGCAATATCAAAATCACTTAGGAAATCTCCATAATCTTCGTTCTCACTATCTTTAAATCGCTTGATTATCTCTTCATTTTCGCTAAGACTATTCTTTTTAACTGCCATGTTATTTTTTATTAAGATTCGCGATTAAAAGAATGGTAGTAACAATAGAAGTAGCGATGCTAAGGATAGGAGTTAAGTCCGTCATGATTTGCGGTAGATACCTCCTTACTGGTTCAATATATATAATATCGTTGGGTTCTACATTTAAGGTAGCTTTCTTCATCCCTTCAATAGTAGAAAGA
>DATHPH010000045.1:0-7801 GCA_035484095.1 Cytophagaceae bacterium
TATCTGACCAGGTCCAAGTTGTGTTTGCCATGGAATCATCCCTTTGGCAGGAATACCGTACTTAATAGATTTGAAAATGTCTTTAATATTTCCACCATGCAACCAATAATTATCCGTTAAATTAGGCCCAACAGTTCCCTCTCCTTTTTTGCCATGGCAAGGCGCACAATTCGTGGCAAAAATTGTTTCTCCCTTTTTAATTCTAGCCGCATCGGTAAGCATGGTTACAGAATTTTCGTCTACTTTACTTGCATTTGCTTTCATTTGTACTTCCGCCTCTGCCAATTCTTTAATGTACTCTTGTTCCTGTACATCTCCTGATCCGTATATGTGATAGAACCACATATAAAAAACACCAAAAACAATTGTTCCATAAAATAAATACACCCACCAAGGTGGAAGCTTATTATCCAGTTCCCTTATGCCATCATAATTATGATCCATCATGATTTCATGCTCACGTTCTATCGGAACCGCGTCCGTAAATTTTAGAAGTACCGGAACTTCTTTCATCTCACCGGTTTTCTTCATTGAGCTCATAAAAACATTCAACGCATACAACAGGTATAGAATGACGAGTGTAATAATAAATGTTACCGCTAACACAAAGATGAGTAGTACCTGTGGATTTAACATTCCTCCATCTTTACCTAAACTATCCTTTTGTACTGTTATGGCATCTTGTGCGAAGCTGTCCGTTACCAATAAAACAAGAAACCCAAACAATAATGATATGCGATTTTTTACAAAGTTATTTTTCATCATAAGTATTCTATTAACTTTCACTATTTAAATTATTTTGATCCAATGGAAGATTAGACATCGTATTGAAATATTTTTTATCACCTTTTAGTATCCAAAGAATAATCACCAAGAAAAATAGAAAGAAAATAATAAAAGATATTATCGGATAAATTTCTATTCCGGAGATATTTGCCAAATGATTTTTAATATATTTTAACATCTCAGTATTTATTTAGTAGTTGTGGTTTCCTTTACTTTAATATCTGTACCAAGGCGTTGTAGATAGGCGATCAGCGCTATAATTTCTTTATCACTTGACACTTTAATATTATCCTTTGCCAAATTTTCAGAAATACCATTCGCTTGTTTTTGCAAATCCTCCATTGCTTTTGCTTCATATCCTAATGGATATGGAACTCCAATCGTTCTCATAGCACTTATCTTTTTTGAAATAGAAGAAGCATCTAATTTTCTCTCTAACATCCAAGAATAGGAAGGCATAATAGAATTTGGAGAAGTTATTTCAGGATCCAACATGTGGTTATAATGCCATGAGTCAGGATACTTCCCTCCTATCCTATGCAAATCAGGACCTGTTCTTTTTGATCCCCATAAGAATGGGTGATCGTATACAAATTCGCCGGCTTTGGAATACTCGCCGTAACGCATCACTTCAGAGCGAAAAGGTCTTACCATCTGTGAGTGACAATTATTACATCCTTCCTTGATATATAAATCTCTTCCTTCCAATTCAAGCGGTGTATAGGGTTTCACCGTTGTAATAGTAGGGATGTTGGATTTTATTAAAAAAGTTGGAATCATTTCAACAAGTCCACCAATCAAAACAAGTACCAAACTCAGCACCAACATTTGTATTGGTTTTCTTTCAATCCATCTGTGCCAGTGTTCCCCTTTGTGAACCGCTTCTTCTTTCACAAGAGCAGGGGCTTCGGCCGCCTCATTTCCTATAAACTTACCAGCCATGGCTGTTTTAAATAGGTTATAAGCCATTACAATGACACCTATGATATACATTGCTCCACCCAATGCCCTCAGCATATACATTGTTTTAATCTGGGTAACTGTTTCAAGAAAATTTGGATATGCCAATACACCATCTTGTGTAAATTCTTTCCACATGGCACTCTGCACGAATCCTGCCCAATACATAGGAAGTGCATAAAATATGATCCCAAGAGATCCTATCCAGAAATGGAAGTTGGCAAGTTTCAGTGAATATAATTTTATATTATACATTTTTGGAATCAGGTAATATAAAATCCCAAAAGTCAAGAAACCATTCCATCCAAGTCCACCAACGTGAACGTGCGCAACAATCCAATCCGTAAAGTGAGCAATCGCATTTACATTTTTAAGCGAAAGCATCGGCCCTTCAAAGGTTGCCATTCCGTAAGCAGTAAGAGCGACAACCATAAATTTAAGTACAGGTTCTTCTCTTACCTTATCCCAAACTCCACGGAGTGTAAGCAATCCATTTAGCATACCGCCCCAAGAAGGAGCTAACAACATAATCGAAAATGCTACTCCCAACGATTGAGCCCAATCCGGTAATGAGGTATATAATAAATGGTGAGGGCCTGCCCAGATATATATGAAAATCAATGCCCAAAAGTGAATGATAGAAAGACGATATGAATATACAGGCCTATTGGCAGCCTTTGGCACAAAGTAATACATCAAACCCAGATATGGAGTAGTAAGGAAAAAAGCAACCGCATTATGTCCATACCACCATTGCACCAAAGCATCCTGAACACCTGCGTACCAAGAATAACTTTTCAAAAAAGTCACCGGCATTTCAAATGAATTTACTAAGTGAAGCACCGCAACTGTTACAAAGGTGGCTATATAAAACCAAATGGCTACATATAAATGTTTCTCTCTTCTTTTTAAAATGGTGCCGAACATATTCCATCCAAACACTACCCAAATAAGTGTAATGGCAATGTCGATAGGCCATTCTAACTCTGCGTATTCTTTGCTGGTAGTAATTCCAAAAGGAAGAGTAGCCACTGCGGAAAGAATAATTAACTGCCACCCCCAAAAATTTATTCTACTAAGTACATCGCTGTACATTCTTGCTTTACAAAGTCGTTGTAAAGAATAATATACCCCCATAAAAATTCCATTCCCTACAAAAGCAAAAATTACTGCATTTGTATGCAATGGTCGTAAACGACCAAAGGTGGTAAAATCGGTAAAGTTCAAAGACGGGAATACTAATTGTAATGCTATCGTAAGACCGACAAGCATTCCTATGATTCCCCAAATGACTGTTGCGTAAATAAAATTCCTGACGATCGTATTGTCATAAGAAAAGCGCTCAATTGTATTATTATTCATATCCGATAATTATTTATTTTTTTCTTTTATTGTATCGTCAAACAAAATTCTCACAGAAGGAGTATGCCCATCGTCGTATTGACCAGACTTTACTGCCCAAAGAAATGCTCCAAGGAAGCTTAATGCAACGAGGATACTAATTCCTATCAATACAAAAATTACACTCATTTTTCTATCTCCTATGGAACAAAGTAAATAATTGGAGATTTTATTTTTAATGAGTATCCACAGTCAAAAAACTGACATTTATCATCTATTATCAGCAATCATACTTGTACTTTTGAGGCTTACAAAAAAACTATATAATGGCAATTTTACTCTTCTTTATTGGTCACTGGTATTTATCACTCTTTGTTCAAACCTTCTTTCTACATAGATATGCTGCGCATCAAATGTTTACGATGAACAAATTCTGGGAAAAATTCTTTTATACACTTACCTTTTTATTTCAAGGGTCTTCTTTTCTAAGTCCTTATGCATACGGTGTAATGCACAGACTTCATCATGCGTATGCGGACACTGAGAACGATCCTCATTCTCCCAAGTATTCTAAAAATCTTTTTGATATGATGTGGAAAACTAAAATTATTTACAACGACATCTTAAATCATCGTATAAAACTAGATCCAAAATATACCCGCAATGTTCCTTATTGGGCATTTATCGAGAAAATTGGTGACAATTGGTTTTCTAGAATTGCTTGGGGCACTGCTTATTCTTTATTTTACATTCAATTTGCAACACATTGGTGGGAATTTTTGTTATTGCCGATTCACTACCTTATGGGTCCTGTTCATGGTGCTATCATTAACTGGGCTGCGCACAAATTTGGGTACGTCAATTTTCAAGTAAACGATACCGCGAAAAACTTTTTACCTTTTGACTTTCTTATGTTTGGTGAAAGTTATCACAATAACCACCATAAATATGGAGGACGGGCAAACTTTGGATTCAAATGGTTTGAACTTGATCCTGCCTACCCAATTATTTTATTGTTAAACGCTATTCATGTTATAAAACTAAAACGCAACAATGATTTAAATTATATGTAAGTTTTATAGCTAGCCTCATACAAGTATTAAATATTAAAACAAATTTTATACGCACCAGCATTTACCATCTGTTTGAAATGTTAACCGTTTTTTGTTTACAAGTCACTGCTGAACTATAACAGTGACTTGTAAACAAAAAACGATCCTAGGCATCGATAAATACTTCTAACCAGTACACTAGAAATTAATTACCATGTTATTGAAGCTACTGGCTTATGCAGTATTGTCAGGGAAAAACAATTATTAGCAGTTATAAAATGGCACAGTTGAAAACAGCCAAACACCTCTCAAAATACTACTACAAACTTTGATACAGAATGGCCTACAGTATCTCGATCATTACCAGACATGGAGCAAAAACCTAAATAGTTTACAAAGAGATTGATCTCAAAAATTTATGTCCAAAGATGTTGGTAAATAATATAGCAACCAAAACTACCGTTACAGAACTAAGCGGCATTAATATGGCCGCTACCAAAGGGGACAACAACCCTTGAACAGCAAAAAACAATCCAACTGCATTATATAACAAAGAAAGCACTAAGGTGATTTTAATGACAAACACACCTGATTTAGCAAATCTAATAAACTGAAACAATGATTTTAATTTATTTCCCTCTATTATTCCATCACAAGCAGGGGAAAAATTAGAAACATCGTCTGACACAGAAATACCAACGTCCGCTGCTTTTAGAGCACCGGCATCGTTTAATCCATCTCCTAACATAAGTACTTTTCTACCACTTCTTTTAAGACTTTCTATATAGTCCAATTTGTCAATTGGATTTTGACCAAACCGCATACAATCTTCATTGAAATACGCTTGAAGTCTTGATTGTTCGCTATTATTATCACCGGATAATAAGTATAATTGGTAGTGTTTCTTTAGCGTTGTCAACAATTGCTCTATACCATTTCTGTATTGATTTTGAATTTGGAAATACCCTTTTAATTTTCCATTTATGGAAATATAAACGCAAGATTCATTTATTTTTTTTGAAGCAGGATAACCCACAAAATCCGAAGAACCTATTTTTAATTCGTTTCCATTTACAAGACTTGAAATTCCCTTTGAAGGAACTTCTATAAATCCTTCCGGCAGCACTATATCTACCTGTATAAACTTATATAAAATCTGACTTAATGGATGTATTGAAGATTTAACCGAAGAACGAATCAACATTTTTTCCTCCTCGGTAAGTGCCTCCCCTATAAATTCTACACGGGAAGATTCCATTTCTGTAATCGTACCTGTTTTATCAAAAAGAATGGTATCAATTTCGAAAAGTTTTTCAACAGTATCAGCACTTTTCAAAAACAATCCTTTGTTTCCTAATAATTTTAAACAGTTGTTTAAAGCAAAAGGCAATGAGAGCGCCAATGCACAGGGACAAGCCACTAAGAGCACAGAGGTAAGGGCAAACAACGCTTTAGAGAAATCATAAAAATACCAAAAAGCAAAAGTGGCAGCCGCGATGGTAATCGTTCCAATCGTAAAATATTTACTGAACGCTAACACAAATGCTGAGAGGTAGGCATCATTTTTTTTCCTAAAAACATCTTTGTTCCATAGTTGTAAAAGATAACTTTTTGAAATATTTTTTTCTACTTTTAATCGTATAGAAACACCAACTTGCCTGCCTCCGGCATATATAAGATCTCCCTCTTTTTTTGTTACCGGATCAGCTTCTCCTGTAACAAAACTATAATCGATTCGAGCCTCTCCTTCTTCTAAAATGGCATCGGCCGGAATAATCTCACCATTACGCACCAGTATTTTATCTCCTGTTTTCAACTCAGTTATAGGGACAGGATATTCGTCGCCGGAATCCATTATTTTTAAAATTGAAATTGGAAAATAAGATTGATAATCACGCTCAAACGAAAAACTTCTATAAGTACGACTTTGGTACCATTTTCCGATAAGCAGGAAAAAAATTAATCCAGTAAGTGAATCAAAATAACCGGGGCCAATGCCGGCGACCACTTCGTATATACTTCGAAGAAATACGGCCGATATTCCAATGGAAATAGGAACATCAAGATTCAGTACCTTATTTTTTAATCCTGAATAGGCAGAACTAAAATAATCCATTGCTCCATAAAAAACGACAGGGAGTGATAAGAAAAGACTTAGGTATCCAAATAACATTTTTAGAGAAGTATCTTCTTTCCCACCCAATCCAAAATATTCAGGAAAACTTAAGAACATAATATTGCTTGCACAGAAACCTGCAATCCCAATTTTAAGATAAAGGCTTCTATCATGAACTTTTGTTTCCTCTTTGTTATAGCTTTCAAGACTAATAGCAGGAGTATATCCAAACGAGTCCAATACCTCAACAATCCTTCTCAGACTGGATTCATTTTTATAATACGAAATACTGATTTCCTTTTTTAAAAAATTGACCCTGGAAGTAATGATTCCTTTTTCCAGTTTATACATATTTTCCAACAACCAGATACAAGAACTGCAATGTATTTTGGGAATATAAAAATGAACTTTTGCAATTGCACCTTCATTAAAATCCAATAATCGGTCGCTGATTGCTGGATTGTCTAAGTAAGCAAACCGTTTCTGCGGCAATGCTTTTATTTTTATACCGGGATTTTTTTCAAGGTCGTAATAGGTACATAATTCATTTTCACTTAACAGTTGGTAAACTGTTTTACAACCATTACAGCAAAAAGGTTTGTCTTCAAAAACAATCGGAGCATAAGGAGAACAAGTATCTCCACAATGGTAACATACAACTTTCTGATCTACTAACACCTCTGCCATAAACGTAAAAATGGTCAAAAGCAACACTAAAAAAAATGACTCTGATCACCCTTAAATATGACAACAGAGTATTTATTCGTTTACAAAACATCAGCTACATTGCAAAAAAACTAATCAGGCTGTTTTCTATGTTTGTCTTTTTTGACTAAATAATTTTCACGAATTGACTCTTTTAGACTCACGAAGTCGGTGAGAATAAAAATTGTCATAGCATACGCAATGACATCCTGAAATATAATAATCAATTTGGCATAACCGGATATTGGCATAGATTGACCAAAACCAAAATTGGTATAGGTAAGCACACTAAAATAAACAAATTCACAAAAAGTTCTACCAAACGACAAATCGCCGGAAATTTCGGAAAAACTAGTTGAATCAATCCAGTGAAGACATGTATAGTCTACCGAAAAGGAAAAAATAATCAGCAAAACATTTAGACAAATAAACAAGAGAAATTCATAGTAAGGCATATCATTTTTACTAGCCTCCAAAATTTTTCGGTAATTAAAAAAAGCAAAATACAAGGTTTTAAAAAAACTAATAACTGCAATAAATAATTTAGTCTGGCTAACATCGCTTATTTCCCGATCGTCAATGTAAAATATAATTACACCGAATCCAACGACTATAATGTATTCAAGAACAACTTTTAAATATTTAACAGTATCGTTCATCATTTCTACCTCTAAGATAGCATATACGTTTTACTTTTTTGCATTTTAAAGAAAAGCATTTTTAGCAAATCTGCGGTAATTACATAAACGAGTAAAATGAAAAATATGTACACAAAAGGTTGTATTGAGATTACATTCAACGACAAATCATCTGCTAGAGATGAAAACGGCAATGCTATTGT
>DATHPH010000046.1:0-3429 GCA_035484095.1 Cytophagaceae bacterium
GATATTGATACGGACTTTGATGACGTCGGTCGTCAACGAGTGATTGATTATGTGGTTGAAAAATATGGGAAAAATCAAGTAGCGCAGATTGTAACGTATGGTTCTATGGCCGCTAAAATGAGTATCAAAGATGTGGCACGTGTGCTGGATTTACCTTTACAGGAATCCAACGCGTTGGCAAAATTGGTACCTGAAAAGCCCGGCATAGAATTGAATTGGTTGTTAAAGGGGCCAATGAAAAAGTCGGACAAAAAAGATGACAAGGAGCGGGCATTGGAAGAAGAGTTGGCTACGGAAGATTTAGACAATGCAAAAAAACTTAGGGAAATTCTTGAAAAGGGGAAAGGACTTGATGCGGATGTTTTGCGCGAGGCATTAGTATTGGAAGGTTCTGTGAGAGGAACAGGTGTTCACGCTGCCGGTATTATTATTGCACCTCAGGACTTGTCGGATTTAATTCCTGTCGCTACTTCAAAGGAATCAACCTTATTGCTTACACAATACGACGGGAAAGTAATAGAAGATGCCGGTGTTATTAAAATGGACTTTCTTGGTCTGAAAACACTCACCATTATCAAAGATGCTTTGGAAATGATTAAGAAGAATCATGGGATCGAAATGGATATGGATGCTGTTGATTTGGAAGATCCGAAAACATTTGCACTCTACCAAAGGGGAGAGACGAATGGCACGTTTCAATTTGAGTCACCGGGAATGCAGAAACATTTGAAGGATCTTAAGCCTGACAAATTCGGCGATCTTATTGCCATGAATGCACTCTACAGACCAGGTCCAATAGAATACATACCTGCTTATATCAGACGTAAACATGGCAGAGAAGCCATTACCTACGATTTGCCTGACATGGAGCAGTATCTGAAAGACACCTATGGAATCACGGTTTATCAAGAACAAGTGATGCTGCTTTCCCAGAAAATCGCCGGATTCTCAAAAGGGGATGCAGATGTTTTGAGAAAAGCAATGGGGAAAAAGGATAGAGCGACACTTGATAAAATGAAATCTAAATTTATTGAAGGAGCGAAAATCAATAATCATCCCGTTGAAAAGCTGGAAAAAATATGGACGGACTGGGAAGCGTTTGCGCAATATGCATTTAACAAATCCCATTCCACCTGTTATGCCTTCGTGGCATTTCAAACAGCTTGGCTGAAGGCTCACTATCCAGCAGAATATATGGCATCGGTGTTGACGCACAATATGAGCAACATAGACAAAGTAGCTTTTTTTATGGATGAGTGTAAAAAAGCAGGACTGACAGTTTTAGGACCCGATGTGAATGAGTCTTCCATGAACTTTGACGTAAACAAAGAAGGGAAAATTCGTTTTGGTCTTGGAGCTATTAAAGGAGCTGGTGAAGCAGCAATCGCAGCGATTATTAGCGAAAGAAATGAAAATGGTGTTTATACCGATGTGTTTAACCTCGCTCAACGGGTAAATCTGCGTACAATGAACAAAAAAACTTTTGAGTGTTTTGCTTTGTCCGGAGCATTTGATTCCTTTGGCCACCATCGTGCACAGTTTTTTCAGCTTTCAGACAAGGACAATACCCACATGATTGAAAAAATTATTCGTTATGGGAATGCTTGGCAGCAGGATAAAGATGCTTCTCAGGTAAGCTTGTTTGGAGGTAGTTCAGGAAGTGATATTTCTAAGCCAAAAATACCGGAATGTGAACCTTGGTCTGATATAGATAAATTAAGAAAAGAAAAAGAAATAGTGGGCTTTTATATTTCAGGCCACCCACTGGATCAGTATCGGTTTGAACTGGAGAATCTCTGCACTGGAAATACAGAAAAACTTTCTCCGGATAAATTAAAAGAATTAAATGGGAAAGAGCTTTCCATGGCAGGAATTGTTTCGAATGTAAATGTTCGACAGACCCAAACAGGAAAATCATTTGTTCTGTTTAAAATAGAAGACTATTATGGGTCTCTGGACATGGCTTTATTTGGGGAGGATTATTTAAAACATGCTCATTTTATAAATCCAGGGGAGTTTTTATATTTGAAAGGAAAGATTCAAACACGGTGGAAACGTGACGATGATTTTGAATTTAAGATTCAGAATATTCAATTGTTGCCGGATATAAGAAGCAAAGTATGCAAAACAGTTTCCCTTAGCATTGACATAGCAAGAATGGACGAAGAAATGGTTTCAAAAATTGAGGATCTCGCCTCTTCTTATTCGGGTAGTTGTAATTTGGAAATAGTGTTAATTGATGGGAAAGAACAGTTGTCGTTGAAAATGTTTTCGCGTAAATATAAAGTTATCCCAAGCAATGAATTTATAAATGAATTGTCTACTTTGAGTGGTGTTGAATATAAAATTTCAGCGTAATTTCAATGCCTGGTCTATAATTGATATTAAGAATTTCGAAAATGTAAATAATAATTTTCCTATGACGAACTTTTTTACAAGGAAAAAGATTAAGTTTACATAGAACAAAACATACAAACCTTAAATAATCATGGGAAAAGCAATAGAAATAACAGACGCCAACTTTGACGATGTAACAAAAACGGATAAACCTGTATTAGTAGATTTTTGGGCAGAATGGTGTGGACCTTGTAAAATGATTGGTCCTGTGGTGGAAGAATTGGCAGGTGATTACGAAGGAAAAGTTGTAATCGGCAAACTGGATGTTGATTCTAATCCTGAAATATCTGCTAAATTTGGCATCAGAAGTATTCCTACTTTGTTGGTTATAAAAAATGGTCAGATAGTGGAGAAACAAGTTGGAGTGGCTTCAAAGGCAGCGTTGGTTCAAAAATTAGATAAGGCGTTACAATTGGCTTAATCAAATTGGCAGAAACTAAGCCACAAAAGGTATAAAATAAAAAAAGAGGCAACTGCCTCTTTTTTTATTTATTTGGAAACCAATGTGTTATTTTATTTTTGGAAGTATAACAGTATAATATAACATAATTTTGAAGTTCATTTTGGTAATTCAAAACTAATTTGCCATATTTGCAACCCAATTATCATTTAATAAGGAATCTATGGCACGTGTTTGTCAAATAACAGGAAAAAGAACCGAATCGGGTAACAACGTATCTCACGCTAACAATAAGACGTTGAGGAAATTTTATCCTAATATTCACACAAAGAAATTCTTTTTAGAATCTCAGGGACTTTGGGTTACACTAAAGGTTTCCGCAAGAGGTATTAAAACGATCAATAAACTTGGCTTGGAAGCAGCATTGAACGATGCTCATTCAAAAGGTCATTTAACCAGAATCAAATAATTTTCCTTCGGGATTTAACTATACATCACCATGGCAAAGAAAGGCAATAGAATTCAGGTTATTTTGGAATGTACGGAGCATAAAACTACCGGTCAAGCGGGTACTAGCCGTTACATTACAACCAAAAACAGAAAAAATACCACGGAGAGATTGGAATTGAAAA
>DATHPH010000047.1:0-3166 GCA_035484095.1 Cytophagaceae bacterium
ATCGGTAGGACTGAATATTTTGCTGGCATCTCTTTTATATAAAAAACATCCCTCTCAACTTAAATTTGTATTAGTAGATCCTAAAAAGGTAGAACTTTCTATTTACAATACAATTGAAAGACATTTTCTCGCTAAATTACCCGATAGTGAGGAAGCCATTATTACAGATACAAAGAAAGTAGTGCATACCTTAAATTCACTTTGTGTGGAAATGGATGCACGCTATGATTTACTCAAAGAAGCCGGTTGCCGGAATCTGAAAGAGTACAATAAGAAGTTTATTGAACGTAAACTGAACCCCAATAATGGACATCGCTTTTTGCCTTACATTGTTTTAGTAATTGATGAATTGGCAGATTTGATGATGACAGCAGGGAAGGAAGTAGAAACACCCATTGCCCGTTTGGCTCAACTGGCCCGTGCCATTGGTATTCATTTGGTGGTAGCTACACAACGCCCTTCTGTAAACGTTATTACAGGGATTATAAAAGCAAACTTCCCTGCCAGGCTGTCGTTTAAAGTTACTTCCAAGATCGATTCTCGCACCATTTTAGATGCCAGTGGAGCAGAGCAACTTATCGGACAAGGTGACATGCTATTTTCACAAGGGTCAGATGTAATAAGGTTGCAATGCGCCTTTGTGGATACTCCTGAAGTGGATAGAATATGTGAGTTTATTGGCTCTCAAAAAGGATACTCAACTGCCTATCATTTACCGGAATTCAGTGATGCGGATATGGAAGACGGCCAGCAAAAAAGTGAAAATTTTAATTTTGCCGACCGGGATAAACTCTTTGACGAGGCGGCTCGTTTAATCGTATCTACTCAGCAAGGGAGTACTTCGCTGATTCAGAGGAGAATGAAATTGGGGTATAATAGGGCAGGACGTCTGATTGACCAGTTGGAGGCTGCCGGAATCGTTGGCTCTTTTGAGGGTAGTAAAGCTCGTGAAGTGCTCATTAAAGATGAAGTTAGTTTGGAACAATTATTGTCAGAATTGGGTAGAAATGGTTAAGTGTTTACAGAGGTAAGAAACAGGTAAGTTTAAAGAGGTTAAATCTTAAAAATTACCACCCTCGTTTTTTATCTTTGCATATAAAGACCTTTAATATCTGAAATATTAGGTTGTAAATTACAGGAAATGAAAAAGTTATTTATACTTCTGATTTGTTTAGGGATGCTGGGATTTTCAGCCTCCGCGCAGAACGATACCAAAGCCCAAACGATATTGGATGCTATGAGCAAAAAATATAAAGACATGCCGTCTTTCAGGGCAAAATTTAGCTTTACCTTAGACAATCCTCAAGCTAAAGTAAAGGAATCTTCGGACGGTGATATCGAAGTGAAAGGAGCTAAATTTCATCTGAAAATGGGGAATCAGGAAATTTACAACAATGGAACTACGGTATGGACATATTTGAAAGATGTAAATGAAGTTAACATTTCTTCTTATGAGCCGGAAGAAAACGAAGTTACTCCTACTAAAATTTATACCATTTATAAGAAAGGGTATAAGTATCATTTTTTGGAAGAAAAACTTTATAATGGAGTCATGTATGAAGTAATAGAATTGAACCCTGAAGACATTAAAAAGAGTAAATTTTTTAAAATTAAAATAGAAGTAAGCAAAACAGATAAAAGTGTGCGAAGCTGGAAGATTTATGAAAAAAATGGGAGTGTTTATACATACATGATAAAATCTTTTACGCCAAATCTAAAACTCGAAGATACTTACTTTAACTTCGACAAATCCAAATACGCCGGAGTCTCTATTGAAGATCTTCGATAATGAATAAACAGGAATTAACACGTCTGATTAAAGAGAAAAAGTCCTATCTCTGCGTTGGACTTGATACAGACTATACGAAAATTCCATCTTTTTTAGCAAAAGAAAAAGATCCGGTTTTTGAATTTAATAAGAGAATTATTGATGCTACCTGCCCTTATGCGGTGGCTTATAAACCCAATATTGCGTTCTATGAATCCATGGGGGCAAAGGGGTGGGAAAGTTTGGAGAAAACACTTGACTATATACCCAAAGACATTTTTACTATTGCAGATGCTAAAAGAGGGGACATTGGAAATACCTCCAGCCTTTATGCCCGGGCATTTTTCGAGAATATGAATTTCCATTCCATAACGGTAGCACCTTACATGGGGGAGGATTCTGTAAAACCATTTTTAGAGATTGAGGGAAAGTGGGCTATCATTCTGGCACTGACTTCTAATATAGGAAGCAAAGATTTCCAAATGTTAAAAACCGGAGAAGATAAGGAGGAATTATACCTTAAAGTAATAAAGACTTCTATCCAATGGGGAAATGATTCCAACATAATGTTTGTAGTAGGTGCTACTAAAGCAGAAATGTTTGCTACAATCCGTAAGTATGTGCCTGATCATTTTTTATTGGTACCAGGTGTAGGTGCTCAGGGTGGTGATCTAGGGGAGGTGTCTAAACATGGGTTGAACAAAGACGGAGGTCTGTTGGTCAATTCTTCCCGTGGGATTATTTATGCTTCTTCAGGAGATTTTTTTGCGCAGGATGCAGCGAAAGAAGCAAAAAAAATTCAACTGGAAATGGAAGTATACTTGGAAAAATACAGCCGCTAAGCTACTAGGAATAGAGTAGAAGGTGTTTCATGGAAGGGGGAAATAATCGTTGTCCCCTATCGTTTTGTATATTCTTTGCAATTGGCAGAGGATTTTTTTAAATAGTTAAACTATATTTTTATGAACGAATTTTTCTTACATTTTATTTGGCGGTACCAGTTTTTTGACAAAAAGCTGCTAAAGACAACCAACGAAGAAACTATCCAAATCATTCAGCTGGGATATCCGAATACAGACCAGGGTCCGGATTTCTCTCAGGCATGCCTGTTGATTAATGGGATGAAATGGTATGGAAATATAGAAATACATTTGAAAGCTTCCGATTGGTATTTACACAAGCACCAACAAAATAAAAATTACGATTCGGTTATTCTTCACGTGGTATGGGAAAATGATAGACCTGTGATACGCGAGGATAATAGTTTGATTCCAACACTGGAGCTGAAAGGAAAAGTAGACGTAACGTTGGTAGACAAATACAGAATGTTTATTAATTCAGGACTTCAATTGCCTTGCCAATATTATTTAAAAGAAGTACCGGGGATACAAATGGTTG
>DATHPH010000048.1:0-3208 GCA_035484095.1 Cytophagaceae bacterium
TTTTTTTCTCAAATCTGTATTTACAGGATACTCTGAGCGACAAACTAATATATCAGGTTGTATCCCTGCCTCCGAAAGCATTTTAACTGAATGTTGGGTAGGTTTGGTTTTTAATTCTCCGGCAGCTTTCAAAAATGGTAAAAGCGTAAGATGAATAACCAATGTATCGTTTGGAGCCATTTCCCAGCGGAATTGTCTAACTGCTTCCAAAAAAGGAAAGGATTCTATATCTCCTACGGTACCACCAATTTCTGTAATAATAATATCGTACTTGTCGTCAACAGAAAGCAGTTGAAAATTCTTTTTTATCTCATCTGTGATATGGGGAACTACCTGAACTGTTTTTCCTAAAAAATCTCCTTGTCTTTCTTTGGTAATTACATTATGGTATATTTTACCCGTCGTAATATTATTTGCTTGCGAGGTAGAAATGTCTAAGAATCGTTCGTAATGGCCAAGGTCGAGATCGGTCTCGGCTCCATCATTGGTAACGTAACATTCTCCATGTTCATAAGGATTAAGCGTTCCCGGGTCAATATTTAAGTAAGGGTCAAATTTCTGGATAGTTACTCTGTATCCTCTGGCTTGTAATAACTTTGCTAAAGAGGCAGCTACTATACCTTTTCCTAAGGAAGAGGATACTCCTCCCGTTACGAATATATATTTTACTGAAGACATAAACTCTGCTAATGAAAAATGAGTATGTGATTGGATTTTTCATACTTCACTTATGGGGTACAAACCTACACGAATTCGTGTTAAAACACAAAGAAAAATAAGATATTGCCTTTTCTGTTAAAACTGTTGATAACTATGATACTTTAAAAATGAAAACAGGAAAGTTAAATTACTGCAAATGAGGTAAATTTGCACTTTATTAATATTAGTTCTTTAAAGAAAGAAAATAGATTGAGCAATAAATGATGGAAAAAGAAATTTCGGAAACAACAGAGCAATTGAAAGCAGGAAAAATCATTCTTTATCCTACCGACACTATTTGGGGAATAGGTTGTGATGCTACCAATTCACAAGCTGTAAAAAAAATTTTTGAAATAAAAAGAAGAAGGGATAGCAAGGCACTTATCGTATTGTTGGATGATATTAATCAGCTGAATAATTACGTTGTAAAAGTTCCGGACATCGCCTGGGAAATTGTAGAATATTCTGAAATGCCGTTGACAGTTGTTTATCCGAAAGGGAAAAATGTTGCGCCCGAACTTTTAGGCGAAAATGGCTCTATTGCAATCAGAGTAACTAAAAATGAGTTCTGTAAAAAAATAATTTGGAAGCTTAGAAAACCAATTGTTTCCACTTCTGCTAATATTAGTGAGCAACCTTTCAAGGGTAATTTTTCAGATGTTAGTGATGAAATAAAAAATGCGGTAGATTATGTTGTGAATTACCGCAGAGAAGAAAAAATAAGAACAGCACCTTCTCGTATTATTGAGTTAGGAATGGAAGGCGAAATTAAATTTATAAGAAAATAAGGTGTGTTAAAATAGCTTCTTGAATCTTCCGTTTCCAGCTGTTTACACCTTTCTCCTTTTTTCCATATCTTGCGTATAAATTTAAAACTTAGAATGAATTTTTCATCCCACTTACAAACCGACAAAGTATTTGAGTTGCTTTCCAAAAGTGCTGAAAAACTAGGGTTGGAAACCTATTTGGTAGGTGGTTATGTGCGAGATCTTATTTTGAACAGACCATGCAAAGATATTGACGTAGTGTGTGTAGGGAATGGAATTGACCTGGCTCTACAGGTTTCAAAATCGATTGGTCCTCATACACCTGTTTCTATATTTAAGAACTTTGGTACTGCTATGTTGCGATACGAAGACTGGGAAGTAGAATTTGTGGGTGCCAGAAAAGAATCGTACAACAAAGATTCCAGGAATCCGACGGTGGAAAATGGATCGCTGCAGGACGATCAGAATCGCAGAGATTTTACGATTAATGCGATGGCCATCAGTTTAAATAAAAATAACTACGGCGACTTATTGGATCCTTTTGCAGGAATGGAAGCACTAAAGAAAAAATCAATCAGAACTCCTTTGGAACCTGATGTTACGTTCTCTGACGATCCTCTTCGTATGATGCGAGCGATTCGTTTTGCAACCCAATTAAACTTTGATATTGAACCCGAAACATTCGATGCCCTCTCTAAAAATAAAGATCGATTATCAATAGTTTCGATGGAACGAATTTCTACGGAATTAAATAAGATAATTCTGTCCCCTCGTCCTTCTTATGGTTTTAAACTGCTTTATCATTCAGGGATTTTATCTTTAATCTTTCCGGAGTTGTGCGCCCTTCAAGGAGTCGAAACTATCGATAATAAATCCCATAAAGATAATTTTTATCATACCCTACAGGTATTGGATAATGTTTGCAAAGAATCAGATGATCTATGGCTTCGTTGGGCAGCTTTGTTGCACGATATTGCCAAGCCTGCAACGAAGCGATTCAATCAGAAAGTAGGATGGACCTTTCACGGGCACGAAGATAAAGGAGCCCGAATGGTATCGGGTATTTTTAGACGGCTCAGATTGCCGTTGAATGAGCACATGAGAAAAGTAGAAAAACTGGTGCGTCTCCATCTTAGACCAATCGCTTTAGTAAAAGAAAGTGTTACAGATTCTGCTGTAAGGCGTTTGCTGTTTGAATCAGGGGAAGATTTTGAAGATCTAATGAAACTTTGCAGAGCCGATGTAACTTCTAAAGACAACAGCAAGGTAGCCCGTTTTCTTAAAAATTTTGATTTAGTCGAGCAAAAGGCGAAAGAGGTAGAAGAAAAAGACGATCTTAGAACATTCCAACCTGTATTTTCCGGAGAAGATATTATGAAACTTTTTGATTTACAGCCTTCTAAAGTAGTGGGAGATCTGAAAACAGCGTTGAGGGAGGCAATTTTGGATGGAAAAATAAAGAATACTTTTGAGGAAGGACAAGATTTTGTCATAAAGATGGGTAAAGTCAATTTTGGCTTAGCGGTTAAAAGTCAACTATAAAGCCCTTTTGATACAAAAGTATAATTAATGCCCCCTGAAGACGTATTCCTCAGAAGGGCATTATATACCACCAACTTACCAAAATCTTTATAAAAAAGCTACTATAATGGGGTGACTCAGTGATAGCTAAAAATGCCCATCATAGTAGCTTTAATAACTGCCGGAGATAGGAAATTCCTATTTCCAGCCTTCAGATAAAA
>DATHPH010000049.1:0-15527 GCA_035484095.1 Cytophagaceae bacterium
TAATAAATAAAATTCACTGAAAACTTCTTCTATAGAAAGGTATGAGTTTTTTAATGCTTTTTGAACTTCATCTTTTTTCATCCACTTCACTTCTTCTATAAATTCTTCCAGTTGAGGTCTCATGTTACTATCGTCGGAACAATTCATGATATACCAATTGGTTTTTTTGAGAATGCGCCGGTCTCTCCGTATGTAGGTATGCCAGGTTGAGCACAGCTTTTCCCGTACATCTACTTTTATGTTGCACTCTTCTTCTACTTCTCTTTTCGCACCTTTTAGAGAGTCTTCTTCTTTTTTTAATTTTCCTTTGGGTAAATCCCATTTTTTAAGGCGGAAAATCATAAGTACTTTATCTCCTTTTCTAACTATACCTCCAGAGGCCTTTATGATTTTAAACTGATCCTTAATGAAATCTTTTACAGTTTCATAGTCCGAAACAGCAAAGGTAATAGCAATTAATTTTTTTATTTTTTTAAATTCAAGTATTCGAAGCAGTCGTTCTATTTGAAGTGTTGTGGCATTCTGGATAATAACATGCCCTACAAGTTTTTTAGAGGTAATTTCATCCGTACCTTTTAGGATAGTATCATACCCTGTTACAGTATTTCGTTCTTCAAACGAAATAATTTTTACAGGTTTATCGTTCACAAATATTTTCATCGCATTCCCAAAATTATACTTCTATACAATTTACAAATTCAGTAAAATAATTACAAACTAACAAGAAGTAATTATTAACAAAGCCTAAAAAACTATATCTTTACAGTATGGTAACACATAACACCCTTCATTCTGCTTCCGAGCAGATTGCGTCAGCGTTGTTAGACATTGGTGCGATTCGATTAAGTCCTTCCAAACCTTATAAATGGGCCTCAGGATGGCTTTCGCCCATTTACTGTGACAACCGGCTATCATTGTCATTCCCACAAACGAGAATGCTTATTAAAAATTCTTTGGTAGCACTTATTAAAGAAAAATTTGCAGATGTGGAAGCCATTGCCGGTGTTGCTACGGCTGGAATTCCTCAAGGAGTATTAATTGCTGAAGTCTTGAATTTACCATTCATCTATGTCAGGCCAAAACCAAAAGATCATGGAATGGAAAATCTTATTGAAGGCAAGATTGTACCGGGTCAAAAAGTGGTGGTAATTGAAGATTTAATTTCTACAGGAGGAAGCTCTTTAAAGGCAGTAGAAGCACTGAGAGAGTCCGATATTCAAGTGATGGGAATGGCAGCTATTTTTACTTACGGATTTGATGTGGCCGCTAAAAATTTTGAAACCTCAAAGGTGACCCTTTATTCTTTAAGTAATTATTATACTTTGGTAAAACTTGCTGCAGAAAAAGGGTATATAAAGGAAAATGAAATGAACTCCTTGTCGGAATGGAGAAATGCACCAGATAAGTGGGGAAAGTAAGAAAGTAGTATCAAGCATAAATGCAGGATTTGAGAGAGAAGAGAATTTTTGACTCGTTAGATTCGCTGATCAATCAAAAATATTCTACAAAATAATTGAAATAGTAATCAGTCTAATTTTTGTATAACCATTCGTTGAGCTAATAAAGCTTTTTTCTATCTATTATTCCTCTATTACTTTCACTTCTGTTCTTCGGTTTTTAGCTCGTCCGATTTCTGTATCGTTGCTGGCAAGCGGATTTTTTTCTCCGTATCCTTTTGATAATATTCTATCCTTACTGACACCTTTGTTAACTAAATAATCTCTGATGGCATCTGCTCTTCGTTGTGATAAACGTAAATTGTCTCCTTCATCGCCTACATTATCGGTATGTCCTGCAATTTCTACTACTAAAGTAGGGCTTTTCGTAAAACTTAAATATAATTTATTCAGCGTGGCATAGGCCTCAGGTTTGATATCCCATTTATTAACGTCGAAATACAAATGATCAAGGGTAAAACCACGTACATAAGATTTTACAAGTTTAATACGCAAGTATTGTACAAGGTCCAATACTTCATTTTCTTTGGAAGGGATATCGATGTTCCAAAAAAAGAAGTCTTTCCCAAATTTCTTAACAGTGATGTTAATTTTTTTTCCTTCAGGAACGAGAAATTTAAATTTTCCATCAATATCAGAAATGCCTTCTTTCGAAAATGTTTTATCGGTAGATAAGATAATGATGCGTGCCCCTTCTTCCGGGATTCTTTCGGGGTCTGTCACCACACATTCCATGAGCGCCTCTGTTTCGGTCGGCTGAAGTTGCTGGCAAAAGGTAGTAGTAGAAACTGCTATTAAAAAAAATAAGGACAGCATTATTTTATTCATAGACATCTGTTAGTTTTGTTTTAACAAGATAACAATAATCTGTTTTTATGCCAAAAATAGGACTTATTTCGGATACGCATGGATTCCTTGATCCAAAGGTGTTTGATTATTTTAAAGAATGTGATGAAATATGGCATGCCGGAGATTTTGGAACACTTCAACTGTCAGACCAGTTGTCGGTTTTTAAGCCGCTTCGAGGTGTTTATGGAAATATAGACGGACACGAGCTACGTGCGGTTCATCCTTTACACAATCGTTTCAGCATTGGGGGGATGGAGGTATGGATGACTCATATTGGCGGATATCCCGGTCGGTATAACCCAGAAATAATGAAAGAGCTGAAGGAGAATCCCCCACATCTTTTTATCTGTGGGCATTCCCATATTTTAAAAGTTGTTTCGGACAAAAATCTTCGCAACATGTTGTGCATTAATCCTGGTGCAGCGGGTATTCATGGGTTTCATTCGGTAAAAACAATTATTCGCTTTGATATAAAAGAAGGGAAAATAAGCAACATGCAAGCGATTGAATTGGGCAAGAGAAGTGAAATTTTGTAGAAGATCCAACATCTCGATCTTCTACAAAATTATCTAATCTACAACAAGAGCTCTTACCAATCGTTGCCTACTTTAGGAGCATTGGGGTCAGCACCTTCCATATTTGCTTTTAGGTTTTTGATGAATTTGTCCATTTGTTCCATCGTTTGTTTTTTAATAGAGCCCCATGCTGCAAGCGTTAAAATTAATTTACCACATTCGGGAAGAGATCCTTCTAATTTTCCTCCACTTGCTTTTTCGCCGGAGTGAACGAAGTTGGTAATAATATATTTATACCGTCCATCCTTACAGGCAAGGGTTACCAGGTATTCTACTTTTCCTGAATGTTGAAGTCCCGGTTGCGGTGCAGGATAGCTGACATTTAAAAACCCTTTGTACATATATAATCCTTGTGCAGGGTCGTCTTTCTGAGTTCCGTTTCCTGCCACACCAAGATTTTTAGCTCTTTTGTATAACTCATCTTTCGTTACGCCATTTAATTGAATGACTTCAGAGTACATGATCTTTTTTGAGGCAGAATCAATTGGGAATGTTTTGGTCTGTGCTTTTGCAAGAAATGCAAAAAGAATTAGTGAACACGTGAATAATTTTTTCATAACCTTCATTTTTAATTTTAGTAAACAAATATAAATTTTATTTTCAAAGTTTAGAATACAATCAATAGAAATAAAATAACAGGCTATTAGTCTTTGTTTGCCAATTGTCCACATGCCGCATCAATATCCTTGCCTCTACTTCTTCGTATATTGATATTTACCTTTTTGGCTTCCAAATAATTTTTAAAAATTTCCAATTTGTCTGCCTTAGTATTTTTGTAGTTCGCTTCGGCAATTGGATTGTATTCTATAATATTTATTTTACAAGGAATGTTTTTACTGAATTCATACAATTCCTCTGCATCCTCCAACCCATCGTTGATGTCATGGAATACAATATATTCATACGTAACCCGGTTGCCTGTTTTTTTATAAAAGTAATTTAACGCTTCTTTTAGTGCCGCTAACGAGTTGCTTTCGTTGATGGGCATGATTTCATTTCTTTTCAGATCGTTTGCCGCATGGAGCGAAAGGGCCAGATTGAACTTTACGTCATCGTCGGCTAATTTCTTGATCATCTTCGATACCCCGGCTGTAGATACCGTAATTCGTTTAGGGGACATATTAAGTCCTTCAGGAAGAGTAATGTGTTCTATTGATTTTAAAACATTGGCATAATTTAATAAAGGTTCTCCCATTCCCATGTACACTATATTCGTAAGTGGTTTTTGATAGTGTTCTTCTGCTTGATTACGTATCGCCACCACCTGATCGTAAATCTCTGCGGGATCTAAATTTCGTTTTCGATCCATATAACCAGTAGCGCAAAATTTACAAGTCAAGGAGCAGCCTACTTGGGAGGATATACAAGCCGTCATGCGATCGTCTGCCGGAATGAGTACTCCTTCTACCAAATGCCCATCGTATAGCCTGAAAGAAGATTTAATAGTGCCATCATTGCTTATTTGTTTTTTATGGACAGATAAAGAATGAATGACAAAATTTTCATTTAAAAGCGTTCTTGTCTTCTGAGATAAATTGGTCATTTGATCAAAATGAAGTGCCGACTTTTGCCATAGCCATTTATATACTTGGCTTGCCCGAAATGCTTGTTCTCCATGTAAGGTGAAAAATGTTTTTATCTCTTCCAGAGACATTTTTCTAATATCCTTTTTTGAATCAACCTTTATCATTGCATAAAGTTAAGAATATTTGAAGAGAGATGCTATATGTTGAATCCAAGATTGCCAGTTCGGATTCCATAATATTGGTCTGTATTTTGAGAGTTACCAATCCATTCATTCGATATAGGAAAATCAACTATCATGTCACAAGAAGGACAAGTTACCGAATCTTGAATCTGACAGCTTATTTCCCAAAGTCTTTAAAAAAATAGGTAATCCCATCTACAATGTCAGAAGACAACATAGATTGCTGGCTAAGTTTTCGGGCTGCCGAATCTCCTGCATAGCCATGTAAGAATACTCCTAATAAAGCAGCTTCCATACTCGTATATCCTTGTGCTAATAAAGAAGTAACAATACCGGTGAGCACATCTCCTGCTCCTGCAGTGGCCATACCGGGATTTCCGGTGGAATTGAAATAACAAATTCCTTCATGATTTGTGATAAGTGTGTGTGCACCTTTTAAAATAAGAATTACGTTGTATGTTTTACAAAACGCTTTTGCTTTTTCAATTCGGTCATAGTCGTTCTCTGCTGAACCGACAAGCCTTTCAAATTCTATCAGGTGAGGAGTAAGGATGCTGTTTGCCGGGATTTTTCCAAGTAACAGTTTATGAGAAGCTAAAATATTCAAGGCACTGGCGTCGATCACCAATGGAATTTTGGTGGTCATTATAAGTTTTTCAAATGCTTTTACAGTTTCTTTTTTTTCTCCCAGTCCTGGCCCTATACCAATAGCAGTAAATTCATCAAGATCAGGAATATCTGTTATAATTTCAGGATGTTGATCGGTCATCACAATGACTTCCGGTAAATCATTCTGCAGAACAAAAAAGCCTGATTCGGGAACATATACTTTTACCAAACCTGTTCCGGTCCGAAGGCAGGCTTTCGAAGTAAGTACTGCCGCTCCCAGCATTCCATAACTTCCGGCAATCACCAATGCTTTTCCATAAGTACCTTTGTGTGAAAATTTTGTTCTTTTGCGAACCATGTTTTTTGCAAAAGATTCGTCCATATAAAAATTGGTTGTTTTAGCTTTTTCGATAAATGTTCTGCTCAAACCAATATGAAGAATGTACCAATCTCCTACATAATTTTGATTTTGAGGAAGCATAAAAGCAAGCTTAGGAATCTGAAAAGAAACAGTATAGTGCGCTTTTACAATAATAGATGTTTCATTTTGTTTATCCATGTACAGCCCGGAAGGCATATCGATCGATACTACGGTTGCGTTTGCTTTATTAATGGTGTTGATTAAATCTGCATACAAACCTTCTATCGGTTTATTAATTCCTGAACCAAAAAGAGCATCTAAAACGATGCTGTTTTCTGGTATGACAGGAATTTCTTTAAAGGTATTGATTGTTGTAATGATTGCCAGATGGGAAAGACGTTCCTCGTTGGTTTGATAATTGTCCGAAGTTTTTTTTGTTTTTACATGATAGATCGTGACATTATACATTTTATGAATCAACAAACGTGCTATAGCAAGGCCATCTCCTCCATTGTCTCCCGGGCCACAGAAAATAATCAACGTTTGATTTTTTGAAAATCGTTCTGTAAACCACCGGACAAATGCTACAGCAGCTCTTTCCATAAGGTGAATAGATTCTATCGGTTCGTTTTCAATGGTATATTTATCCAGATCGTTTATTTGAGTGGTATTCAGTATTTTCATGGTTTTCTTAATTCACTATGTATACAAGATCAAAAATATTTAATTTATTTGAAGAGGAAAATCTAAAGATAAATTGGTTGTCAATTTTCGTCAGTTGGACTATTTTAACCATCCTAAAGTTAGCTAAAATGGCTTGTAAATAAAATTCGTTGTCAAATTTCTTTACTGTTAATAAATTAATAATATCTAAGTTAAGGGTAAAGGTTAATTCAATAAGGAGTGTAAATTTGTAGAATTTTAGTATTCATAATCGAAAGTTTTTTTATGTGATTTTTTTTAAATATCTTTTATGGTAAAGGAGTGTTCGAGGTTTGTTATTTTAAGATTAAATTAAAAAAAATGAAACAATATATCTGCGCTATTATACTGCTTCTTGTTGTCGCGTTACGATCGTTTTCTCAGATAAACGCACAAGGTTCAACAAGTAAAGTAACTGTTTCAGTATATAACAGTAAAAGTAATTCAGGGAAAATAATTCTTACATTTTATAATTCCAAAGAGGATTTCCCGACTCGTCCGGAGAAAGCGTTACGGAAAATTGCAGCACCGGTTATTAATAATAGTGCTACATTTGTGTTGGAATCAGTTCCGTATGGTACGTATGCTATTTCAGTATTTCATGATGAAAATAATAATAATGATATGGACAGAAATTTTATCGGTATTCCTAAAGAAGGAGTCGGAGCTTCAATGGATGCAAAAGGATCCATGGGACCTCCTAAATTTGAGGATGCAAAATTTCTCGTGAAGGAACCTTATACAAATCTGAAAATAAAATTGGACTATATTTTTTAAATAGAAGATAGTTGGTCCAAATCAAGTTGGATGTATTGCCATTATAGTTAATCAAATCATGAAAGTTCTAAACCCATCCAAACCTGAAATACTACTATTATCCCTACTTGTTGATTTTTGTGGAACCTTGAGAGGATTGTCGTTATGGTTAAATTGATTAAAAAAAAAGGAATTGTTTTTATTTTTTTGTTAAGCGTGCCTGTTATATTATTTTTTATTTTGAATTTTATTTTCCCCTTTCCGATTGACAATATTTCGTATTCGCAAATCATATTGGCAAAAGATAGCACCGTGATGAATGCTTCCCTTAATCGGAGTGAAAAATGGAGAATGAAAACAGAGCTTACTGAAATAGTCCCTCAATTGAAAGAAGCATTTTTGTATAAGGAAGATAAATATTTTTACTATCATCCTGGTTTTAATCCCATTGCTGTATTAAGGGCGTTTATTAATAACGTAGTATATGGTAAAAAAAAATCCGGAGCTTCAACGATTACTATGCAAGTAGCAAGACTTTTGGAACCAAAAAGGAGAACATACGGATCAAAACTAATTGAGCTTTTCAGGGCTATTCAGCTGGAGACGAAGCTAAGCAAAGATGAAATACTTCAGCTTTACCTTAACCTTGTTCCGTATGGTGGAAATATAGAGGGTGTAAAATCGGCTTCTGTTTTGTATTTTGATCAACTACCGAATCGACTCAGTTTGGCACAGATTGTTACGCTAACAATTATTCCAAATCGACCGACTTCTCTTTGTCTGGGGAAGGGGAATAAAAAAATTAAATCAGAGCGCGATAAATGGCTTCTGAGATTTAGAAAAGATAAAATTTTTCCTGGAGAGGATATTGCAACTGCCATAGAGGAACCTTTGGATATAAAAAGAGCAAATGCACCGAAAGGGATTCCTCATATAAGCAATCGTCTTAAAAAAAAATATCCTGAAGAAAATTCTATTCAAACTTGCATTGATAAAACAACACAAAGAAGAGTAGAGACTATTACTTATAATTATATACAGCACATCAAACATAAACATATTTACAATGCCTCCGTTCTTGTAGTAAACAATCAAACGATGGAGGTAGAAACGTATCTAGGTTCTCCTGATTTTTCAGACAACGAGCATAATGGTCAGGTAGATGGTGTAAAGGCTCTGCGGTCTCCCGGAAGTGCGCTTAAACCTCTGGTTTATGCAATGGGTTTTGATGATGGAATCATTACTCCGAAATCTACCATCAACGATGTGCCAACTGATTTTAACGGGTATGCTCCTCAAAATTTTGATAAAAAATTCAATGGTAAAGTTTCCATTGAAACAGCGTTGTCCTATTCCCTGAATGTTCCTGCCGTAAAGATACTTGAGCAAATATCGGTTCAGCGGTTTGTTCAGAAATTAAAAAAAGCTTCTTTTAAAAATGTAGCCAAAGAAGAACGAAACCTTGGGCTTTCTGCTATTCTGGGCGGATGTGGTGTGACATTGGAAGAAATGACCGGACTTTATTGTGCATTTGCCAATGTAGGGAGTTTTATGCGGTTGCATTACTTGAAAGCAGAGGGGCAATCCGGAAAAGTTTCACTCCTCTCACCTATGGCGGCTTATATGGTGACAGATATTCTTGCGCAACTTACTCGTCCTGATTTGCCAAATAATTATTTAAACACCTACCATGTGCCACTCATTGCATGGAAGACAGGTACTTCTTATGGTAGAAGAGATGCATGGAGTATTGGGTATAATAAAAAATATACCGTAGCGGTGTGGGTAGGCAATTTTTCGGGAGAAGGGGTTCCTGATCTAACGGGTTCTGATATCGCTACGCCTTTGTTGTTTGAGATTTTCAATACACTTGACTATAATGCTTCCAACAATTGGTTTTTCAAACCAGACCTTTTGAAGTTTCGTTTTGTTTGTCCTGAAACAGGAAAACTTCCGGACGAACATTGCGATCATACGGTGGTAGATTATTATATCCCAACGGTTTCTTCCGCAGAAAAATGCCAACATTTGAAGACAGTATTTGTGTCAGCCGATGGCCTTTTAAGTTATTGCAATCAATGTTTACCAGAGGGAGGATACAAGAAGGAAAAATATCAGAATCTCGAAGATGATTTAATTGATTACTACAGATGCAAAGGAATTCCTTTGGAGGAAATTCCTGCCCACAATCCTGCTTGCCATAAGTTGTCAGAAGTCAATGCTCCACAAATAATTATGCCTGCTGACAACAAAGAGTATATTCTCGATAAAGAAGATCCGGCAGATATTGTATTAAAATGTTTAGCACATAATGAAGTGAAAAAAGTTTTTTGGTACGTCAACAACGAATTTTATAAAGAAGCGTTTGTTTCTGATAAAATATTTTTAAGACCTAGTCAAGGTAAAATTAAAATATCATGTAGTGATGATAAAGGTAGAAATGCAGACATTTCAATTTTGGTAAAGTATCAATAAATGAATTATTTTTTAGAAATTGAAACAGGTATGTCTCCTGTTACTTGTGCTACTTTGATTTTTTCTCCCATCTTTACTCCTGAAAGAATCTCTGTATTAATTCCATCGGAGATGCCAGTTTTGATTAACCTTTTTTCAAATATAGCAGGTTTCGTTTCTATTTCTACGTAAACAGAATCTCCACTGAATTGCAAAAGACTTTCTTTGATTGCCAATACGCTATCTTTTCGGTCGAAAATAATGTCAGCATTTGCGCTGTATCCGGCGCGAATGAATTCATCTTTTTGTAAATTTAAGGCCGCTTTAATTTCAAATTTAATAGCACCTTCTTCGGTCACTCCTTTGGGTGAAATGAATTCAAGTTTTGCTTTAAAGGTTTTATTTTCAATCGCTCCAATCGTAAGATCTAATATCATACCTTCTTTTATTTTGCCAACTTCCGATTCGTCGACCATGCCTTTGAAAAGCATATCGTTCATATCTGCTACTGTGGATATTGTTGTTCCTTCGTTAAATGTATTGCTTTCAATGACAAAGCTGCCTTCTCTGACCGGAACATCCAGGAGCATGCCATTTACTGTACTTCGAATCAGGTTTGAAGAGTTTGAAGTATGTTTCATTGCACCTTCTTTTACAATTTGTAAATTGTTTTCTGCCGATAGAAAGTCTTCTTTTGCTTTGTTATAAGCAAGTAGGTATCCCTGGTATTCTGTTTCAGAAATGAGATCATTTCTGAAAAGATTTTCGTACCGTTTTTGTTCCCGTTCTGCGTCTTCAAGACTTATCCTGGATTTGTTTAGATTTGTTTCTGCATTGTTAAGGTCGGCCATGTTAGGAATAATCCTGATGCGTGCAATCAATTGTCCTACGTGCACAAATGATCCTGCTACCACGTATATTTTATCAACCACACCCGATACGCTTGATTTTAAATTGACTTCTTTTCTTGGTTGTATAGAACCTGTAGCAACGGTTTTTTGAATGATATTTGTTTTGAAAGGGGAATCCGTTTTGTAGATTTTTGGTTTTTTCCCTGAGTTGATGTATAGGTAAATAATCGTACCTGCAAATAAAGCTAAGAGGAGTGTTAATAGAAATAGTTTAAAAATTCTCTTTATCATATTGTTGTTATTTTATTCATCTTTTAGTGCCTCAATTGGATTGATACTAGCTGCTCTCATAGCAGGGAAAAGGCCTGCCAAAGCACCTGTTACAACTAAGATAACTGTTGCGATCAACGCAATAGTTATGTCGATTTCAGGGTTATCAAAATATGGATTTTTAACCTGTGATGCTTTCATGGAATATTTTATAAGTTCTAGAATGCCGACTCCTGCCACCAATCCGATATAGCCGGAAACACTTGTAATTACAATTGATTCTTGTACAATAAGCGAGATGATAGACCCTGGTGTAGCCCCTAATGCTTTCCGAATTCCAATTTCTTTTGTTCTTTCTTTTACAATAATTAACATAATATTTCCAACACCGACGATGCCTGCGATAATGGTACCGACACTCACAAACCAAACAAAAATTGTAATACCGGTAAATAATCCCTGTACTCGCTTGGACTCGCGGCCTGAGTTCCATGCACTGATAGCACTTCTGTCTTCCGGAGATACCTTATGGCGATTTGCCAAATGTAGTTTCACTTTTTTCTCGACTTCTTCAGGGTCGTATTGTTCGTGAGGTGCTAATGAAAATGAACTGATTCTGTTGGGAGCATTAAACACATGCTGTAACGTAGAAAGAGGAATATATATTTTTTCAACTTCATTCCTCCCTTCTGCATTATCAATATAAAACACCCCGACCACTTGAAAAAAAACCCCCTTGATTTTAATATATTTTCCTATCGGATCTTCTTTCCCAAACAAAACCTCTACTACTCTCGGTCCAAGTACGGCTACTTTTCTTTTTTCGTTTATATCAATCTGGTTGATGAACCGGCCTTCCGGAATCAACAAACCTCTTACATCGTTCATTTCGGGCATGTCACCACCTACCGGAAAGGATCCGTTGTTCGTTTTGTAACTTACGATGTAATCACCTGTGAGGGCCGTGCCTCCTGCCAGATGGAGCACCTCAGGAATTTCTTTTTTTATACTTTTTAAATCTTCGTTTGTAAAATAGACTGTTTTCCCAGCTTTAATTCCTTTGTAAGGAATGGCAGTTTTTCGTCCCCAAACGAACATACTGTTTTTTGCCAGGTTGCCAAACATGCTTTTTACACCGTTTTCCAGGCCTCTTCCCGCTCCCAATAACAAAACCAACATAAATATTCCCCAAAATACGCCAAATGCAGTCAATACCGTTCTTAACATGTGCTTTCGCATCGTTAAGTATATTTCCTGCCATTTGTCTAAGTCGAACATATTTTATTTTTGTTTTTTTAAATAATCAATCCGTCTTTTAATCGAATTATTCTATTGGTCATCTGCGCTATTTCGTTTTCGTGTGTTACAATAATCATCGTAATACCGGTTTTGTTAATTTCTTTTAAAAGATTCATTACTTCGAGCGAAGTTTGTGAATCAAGTGCCCCTGTGGGTTCATCTGCCAATATTACTTTTGGATTGGAAATCAAAGACCGTGCAATCGCAACACGTTGTTTTTGTCCCCCCGACATTTCTGCCGGAGTATGTTCAGCCCAATTAAGTAAACCAACTTTGTCAAGATACTCCAGTGCAATTTTATTCCTTTCTTTTCTTCTTACATTTTGGTAATATAGTGGAAGAGCTACATTTTCCATTGCATTTTTAAAAGGTAATAAATTAAATGATTGAAATACAAATCCTAAAAAACGGTTTCGATAATGAGCTGCCTGTGTCTGAGAAAGATTTTTTATAAAAGTATTGTTTAAAAAATATTCTCCAGAATCGTAGTCATCCAAAATTCCTAAAATATTCAATAGGGTAGATTTTCCTGAACCTGAAGATCCCATAAAAGAAACCAATTCCCCTTTCTCAATATCCAAATTTATTCCTTTTAGCACATGCAAGGAGGAAGTAGGCATGTGGTAGGATTTATGAAGATTCCGGATTCGAATCATGTATGGATTATTTTGTAAGAATGGTAATATGAGAATAGTTACATGTAATGAGCAACTATCTTAAGAGATGTATGCCATTCCAATGAATCAAATATAAATCTTTTACGATTAGGATGGTTGGTATTTTTTAAAAAATAAGAAAATGTTTTGGCAAATGAGTTGTTATTTTCGATCGCTATATTAATCGAAAACTTAATAAAAGCCTTGCTCCATAATTTTTTCTATAAATATTAAAAGGCGAATTAGCGATAGTATAAGTAAAAATGTTACCGTTAATATAGGGGGAAACCCCCAAAGAAAAGTAATCAGACAAACGGTACAAAAAGGAGGTTTCAAGCTCGATCATTGGTGTGAATTCTTTTGTCTTAATATAAGAAGAATACAATGCATCATAATAGGAAGAACTTGATAGAGTTGGGATAAGACCTCCTTGTTGATACAAAATAGCTGTACCTATTCCTAGTTTAGGATGGAAGGATATTTTTTTAGAGATAGGTATTACTTTGCCCAACTTGAATAATATGTAATAATGATTGATATAAGAATCACAATTTATGGTTTGATTTGAAAATGAATAATTAAATTTTTGATTCATTTTGCCAAAATCATATTGTAATCCAATCGAATTTTTCCTATTTCGTATAAATATTAATTCACCTCCCCACCTAAATGAAAAGTCGCCTTTCAAAGAAGTTTTAATAGTATTAGTATAGGTTTGATCTCCTGTAGAAGTAGTTATGTAGGAGTCTTTAAAAAAGGAGCCAGTAGTATATCCTATCAAAAATAATTGCCATTTTTTTTCTGATGACGATTGCACTATTTCAATAGTTTTTTTTATAATAAGTGGGGCCTTTTCAATGTAAATAATAGAATCCTCCTCGGAAGTTCTGAGGCTATCGTTTTGCCCGTATACGAATGAAGTTAATAAAAATAAGCTTGTTATGGTGAGTAAAATTTTAAGCATGACTTCCAGATTTACAATAATGTTTTAGTTTGTTCTTTTTTTCTTTTTTATAAAAGAAGTATCAATCTGGTAAATAGTATCTCTTTTTATAACGTATTTTATTTTTTTCCCTTTTGTTACAGAGGGTTCTTGTTTTGGCTTGGTTATCATGGAGTCTTTCTGAATATGTGTGACCTTGGCTTCATTATTTATTGGTTGCTCTTCTACAATGGGATTTTGTTTTGCAGCAACAGGTGATTCAATTGTTTCCGTAAAGGTTGGTTTCCTTGGACCCTTAAGAGTTCTTTGATTGTTCTTAGAAACAATATCGTGTTCATAGATCGTGTCTCTTATGTATACCGTATCTATTTGCTTTGTATCACTAATGGAATTTTCAGAAAGGGTATTCATGTTTAATAAGATATAGCTGTATATGCCAAATAGACCTATCCCTGTGGTAAGGTAATAGATATTAAAAGTATTTTTGTTAAATTTAAAAAACATACGTCTTTTTAATGCAGAATTAACCTCCTCCCACTCAAAATCGGATACTTCCGTTTTTACCTCCGACAATTTATTTTTTAGCAACTCCTTTTTCATCACCATTCTTTATTGTTAAAATATCCAAAAGAATACCTCTTAATATTTTTTTACTTCTGTTTAATGAAACCCTTGACAAAGTTTCGCCGATGTCTAGTTTTTTGGCAATTTCTTTATGCGAATAGTCTTCCAAATAGAAGAGGGAAAATACAATCCTGAACTTTTCAGGAAGTTGAGAGATGGCATAATGCAAATCTTCACCAGTTAGGTCATAAATCATTTCATTAAGATCCTCATCGTCGGTTTCATCTACTATCTCAATTTGTTCATAATCCTCTTTTACTATTTGCGTTTCTGTTTTTTTTATTTTTCGTAAATGATTTAATGTTGTATTAATTACTATTTTTCTTATCCAAGCCCCAAGAGGACCATCAAATCGGTAGGAATGAAGGTTCTCAAATACTTTGATAAAAGAATCCTGAATAACATCTTTTACTATGTCTTTATCTTTAATATACATTAGGCAAACAGCTTTCATTTCAGGAGCATATTTCTTATACAACATCTTCTGTGCATAATTTTGCTGCTTTTGGCAACCCTCAACGAGTTCTTTCTCTGATACCATGACACAAAATTATTAAAATGTTACAACAAGTTACTTGAAAATTCAAAAATAAAAGTATTTTCAAAAATTATACTATTGTCTGATGTAACATTTTAGTAAAGCTGTGTCAATGAGGTGTAAATCTAAAATTTAACTCTAAACTTAAAAGTAAATATGAAACAGCTAATCAAAAACATGTGTTTATTCATAGTTCTAAGCTCTTTTTTAATAATATCATGTAGGAAGAAAGAATCTCCTTTACCTACTGAAACATCTGGTTCTAACGGAACTTCTACACCAGTTTCTGTTATACTCAAGCCTAATGCTTCGGTAGGGAAAGACGTTTTTATCAGACAAAATAGTTATGGGGCGAATACCAGTAATTATGCCTCTTATCCCAATTTGGTTGTTGATGCATGGACAAATGGTAATACACAACTTACCAGAAGTTTACTGGATTTTGATTTGACCTCCATTCCTTCAGGAGCTTCCATTTCTAAGGTTATGTTAGTGTTATATGCTGATACCACTAATCTCTTATATGGTGGTGAGACGAAAGCAGACATTGGTCATAACAGCTTGTCCGGACCAAATAACTGGTTATTGGAAAGAATAACTTCCAGTTGGACGAAAAGTACCGTAACCTGGGATACTCAACCTACTACCGACGCTTCTACGGCTATTAATTTAGCAGCAAGTATTTCGAGTAGTCAAACGTATGAAATTGACGTTACGCAATTTATAAAAGATGAAATAGCGAATCCAACTTTATATTATGGCTTCATGCTTAAACTATCGAATGAAAATCCGTATAGAAGTATTGTATTTTGTAGCAGTAGACATCAATATTCTGCACTTTATCCTGAACTGCAAGTTACGTATACAAAATAGAG